>CAMDSI010000005.1 GCA_945906915.1 Spirosoma fluviale
CCGATAGAAATAATGCGGGTATCCTTTGTTAATACACAGCCCACTTGAGCGCGAGTGCAATGGGAACGAAGCGCCAGATTCTGAGCTAGTTCCATAAAAATCACATCAAACGAAGGCTTTTTCATAGGCATAAAAAAATCCCGAAAAGGGATTTCTTGTAGCGGGGAGCAGAATCGAACTGCCGACCTTTGGGTTATGAATCCAACGCTCTAACCATCTGAGCTACCCCGCCAAATTATGTCGCAAAGGTAAGCGTTCCGACCGTAGAACACAAATATTTTCACAATACTTATTAATTTTGCGCAGGATTTGGGAATTAGCTCAGAGTTAATACCTTTGTTTACAGCTATATTAAACCACAATCAATATGTCGCAAACCACTTATACTTTTGAATATGAGATAAAAGCATCCCCTAAGGTGCTATATCCTTACTTAAGTAGTCCATCCGGATTACAACAATGGTTTGCAGACAAGGTAATTGTCCGAGGAACGCAGGAATTGCAATTTATTTGGGACAATGAAAATCATCCAGCCTCGGTTCTGCCAGGGAAACCGAATAAATCGGTAAAATTTGATTTCAAAAAAGAGGATTCGGAGCCAGGGAAACACATTATTGAGATGAGCCTAGATGTGAGTGAAGTTTCTAATACTACCTATCTAACGATTATTGATGGGGCATCCAGCTTTAAATCTGAAGACGATGCACAGGAATTATGGGATTATTTAATTGACAAACTGAAAGAAATCGTCGGTAGTTAGGATTTACTAAGATGCGTAAGATTGATAAGCTTGTTCTTCAGGCGTTTTTAGGGCCATTTTCTTTGACATTTCTCGTTGTCATCTTTATTTTCCTATTACGTTTAGTGTTGTTTTACTTTGCAGACTTGTTCGGTAAGGATTTAGGTGCTTTTGTGTACGTAGAGCTGTTTTTCTACTTCTCATTGATCACCATTCCATTAGCAATGCCCTTGTCGGTATTGCTTTCCTCCTTGATGACTTTTGGGAAATTAGGCGAAAATTTCGAACTGACGGCGCTGAAGAGTGCGGGTATTTCTATTTTCCGCATTATGCGTCCCATTTTAGTATCGGCCGTTTTTTTAAGCCTATTTATGTTTTGGTTCATGAATGTGGCTTTACCCTGGGCGAATATTAAAGGCTGGAGTTTACTTTATGACATAAAGACGACTAAGACTACTTTAAATATCAAGGAAGGTATTTTTTATACCGATTTGACCGGATATTCGATTAAAGTAGGGAAGAAGTACCCAGATAATAAGACGCTGAAAAACCTCCTTATTTACGATCATACGCACAATGACGGTAATCGCCATGTGACTTTGGCGGATTCGGCTTTGATGTATACAATACTAAATAAACGCTATTTAGTGTTTGAACTCTTTAATGGAAAAGATTATCTAGAGGATGCGGATCAAGGTTCCGTGGTGAATCCGACCGAATTAGCGGTGCATGATTTCAAGAAAAGTAAGGTGGTGATGTCATTAGCTGTCTTTGATCTCCAAAAAACGGATGAGCAACAATTCGCTCACCATGAAATCATGCGTAATAATAATCAACTAGCTGATGACGCAGATTCCTTAGCGAATTCGATCAGTAATGTTAAAAAAGGATTCTTTAAGGCCTCTGCAGCTAATTTCTTATACTATGTAACTCCAGTAAAGAGAACCTTGTCCTTCTTTAACAACACGGATTGGATCAAACCTCGTCTAAAGAAGGAATTAGCTAAAAAAAGTGCCGTTCCATTCGATTTAGCAGCTCAACAAGCAAAAAACATGATTACTTCGGGCGAAACGAATAAAGTCATTTTAGAGGATTATCAAACGAAATTAAATAAGACGAATCTGGAGTGGCACCACAAGTTCACGAATGCGATTGCTATTTTAGTGATGTTCCTGATTGGGGCGCCTTTGGGAGCCATTATTAAGAAAGGTGGTTTCGGGGTGCCCGTGGTGGTAGCGGTTTCATTCTTCATTTTGCTCTATATTTTAACACAGCAGGGGGATAAGATGGCTAAAGAAGGTGCCTTAATTCACCAGGTAGGAGCATGGCTAGCAAATGCTATCCTGGCATTAATAGGTGCCTACTTCCTGAAGATCGCTTTAGCGGATTCTCGTTTGTTTGAAACGGACTTCTACAAGGTGATTTGGGATCGACTGAAAAACAAGCTAAGTGGAATCAAAACAGACGCCTAGAACATTTGTTTAATAGACAATAAAATTGTACTTTTGCAAATTCAATAATTATTTAAAACTTAAACTGGTAAAAGATGTATTTGTCACCTGAGAAAAAACAAGAAATTTTCGAAACAAAAGGGAAAGCAAAGTCTAAAATCGATACTGGTTCTTCTGAATCGCAAATTGCGTTATTCACGTACAGAATCAACTATCTGACTGAGCACTTAAAGAAAAACAAGAAAGACCACAGCACACGCTTAGGACTTTTGAAATTAGTAGGTAAGCGTCGTAGCTTACTAGATTACTTAACGCGTACTGATATCACACGTTACCGTGCAATCATTGCCGAATTAGGTATTCGTAAATAAGAATAACAGGGCTCCATTTCATTGGAGCCCTATTTTATTCACCCGCTGTAAACGTTTGAATCGTTCAAACAAATCTTAAATCACGCGAGGTTGCGTGAAATTTATTCAAAATCGTATGTCATTTAACATCATTACAAAGCATATTTCAATGCCAGACGGCAAAGAAGTCTCGATTGAAACTGGCAAATTAGCCAAACAAGCAGACGGAGCAGTCGTTATCAGATCAGGAAATATGATGTTGTTAGCTACTGTAGTGGCTAACAAAGAGGCCAAAGAAGGAGTTGATTTCCTTCCTTTATCAGTAGATTATCAAGAAAAATTTGCGTCCAATGGACGTATCCCAGGAAGTTTCTTAAAAAGAGAGGCGCGCCTTTCTGATTATGAAATTTTGATCTCTCGTTTAGTAGACCGCGCTTTGCGTCCTACTTTCCCAGATGATTACCATGCAGATGTTCAAGTATTAATTAACTTGATCTCAGCAGATGCTGAAGTATTACCAGATGCATTTGTCGGTTTAGCGGCAGCTGCAGCTTTGGCCGTATCTGATATCCCCTTCAACGGACCTATCTCTGAAGTTCGTGTAGCGAAAATCAACGGTGTTTATAAAGTAAACCCAAGCGTAAGCGAATTAGCAGGAGCTTCCTTAGAATTATTAGTTGCTGCAAACGCAAACGATATTTTAATGGTAGAAGGTGAAGGAGATGAAATTTCTGAAACCGAAATGCTAGAAGCTTTACGTATTGCACACGACGCGATTAAAATTCAGTGTACTGCATTGAATGAATTAACAATCGCTTGTGGTAAAACTGAAAAGCGTACGTATAGCCACGAATCACATAACGAAGAGTTACGTGCTGAATTGTGGAAAAACTACTACGAAAAATACTTAGCCGTAGCTAAATTAGCTAATCCGAAGAAAGACGAGCGTAAAGCTGGTTTCAAGGCAATTGTAGACGAATTTATCGCCTCTTTACCAGAAGATCACTTAGTGAACCTGTCTTTAGCGAAAGTATATTTACATGATATCGAAAAAGAAGCTGCTCGTCAATTAGTATTGCAAGAGCGCTACCGTTTAGATGGTCGTAAATTGAATGAAATCCGTCAAATCACGTGTGAAGTAGATTATTTACCTACCCCACATGGTTCGTCTGTTTTCACTCGTGGTGAAACTCAATCCTTAACTACAGTTACATTAGGTACGAAAATGGATGAGCAAATTATCGACCAAGCGATGACACAAGGGTACAACAAATTTATGTTGCACTATAACTTCCCAGGCTTCTCTACAGGTGAGGTAAAACCTAACCGTGGAGTAGGACGTCGCGAAGTAGGTCACGGAAACTTAGCGATGCGTGCGATTAAGAAGGTTTTACCTAAAATGGAAGACTTCCCTTATACTTTACGTATCGTTTCTGATATCTTAGAATCAAATGGTTCGTCTTCTATGGCGACAGTTTGTGCGGGTACTTTGGCCTTAATGGACGCGGGTGTAAAAATCAAAGCGCCCGTTTCAGGTATCGCAATGGGATTAATTTCTGATCCTAAAACAGGAAAATACGCTGTATTATCTGATATCTTAGGTGATGAAGATCACTTAGGCGATATGGACTTTAAGGTAACGGGTACTGAAAACGGTATCACAGCTTGCCAAATGGACATCAAAGTACAAGGTTTATCTTACGAGGTATTAGCGGAAGCTTTAACTCAAGCGAAAGAAGGTCGTTTACACATCTTAAATGAGATGAAGAAAGCGATGCCAGCCGTTAGAGAAGATTTCAAACCACAAACTCCACGTGCGACGGTTATCAAGATTATGAAAGACCAAATCGGATCGGTAATCGGACCAGGTGGTAAAGTAGTTCAAGATATTCAAAAGCAATCAGGAGCAACTGTTACGATCGAAGAAAAAGAAGATGGTGGATACGTAAGTATCTTCTCTGCTAACGGAGATGCGATGGCGAAAGCAGTCAGCATGGTTCGTGGAATCGTAACATTACCAGAGGTAGGAGAGATTTATGAAGGAAAAGTGAAGAATATTCAAGCATTCGGAGCTTTTGTGGAATTTTTACCTGGTAAAGATGGTTTACTACATATCTCTGAGATTTCATGGGATCGCATCGACACAATGGATGGTGTTTTCAAAGAAGGAGATAAAGTACGGGTACAATTAGTCGAGGTAGATAAGAAAACGGGGAAATTCCGTTTATCTGCTAAGGTTCTTTTACCTAAGCCAGAAAAGCCAGAGGCTCCAGCAGCTTCAGCTGAATAATATTAGTATATCCTGAGTCGTCTACTTCGGTGGGCGACTCATTCATTCTGTTGTAAGATCTTATGAGACAGCTAAAAATTAGCAAACAAATTACCAACAGGGAAAGTCAATCTCTAGACAAATACCTTCAAGAGATCGGTAAAGTCGATTTATTGACTCCGGATGAAGAGGTAATCCTCGCGCAGAAAATTCGCGAAGGGGATCAATTGTCTTTAGAGCGTTTAACGAAAGCAAACCTTCGTTTCGTGGTATCCGTTGCAAAACAATACCAAAACCAAGGTCTTAGCTTAGGTGACTTAATTAACGAAGGAAATTTAGGTTTGATCAAAGCAGCACAACGTTTTGATGAAACTCGTGGTTTTAAATTCATTTCATATGCCGTTTGGTGGATTCGTCAATCGATCCTTCAAGCTTTAGCGGAACAATCTCGTATCGTACGTTTGCCTTTAAATAGAGTAGGTTCTTTGAATAAAATTTCAAAAACATTCTCTGAATTAGAGCAAAAATTCGAGCGTGAGCCATCTCCTGAAGAATTAGCGGAAGTTTTAGAAATTTCAACTGGAGAAGTAGTAGACACCTTGAAAATTTCAGGTCGTCACGTCTCTATGGATGCTCCATTCGTTCAAGGGGAAGAAAACTCCCTTTTAGACGTATTAGAGAATGATTCTGAGGACAAACCAGATTCTGGTTTGATCAACGATTCCCTTCGTCGTGAAGTACAACGGGCACTTTCTACCTTAACTCAACGGGAGGCTGATGTGGTTACCTTGTATTTTGGCTTAAATGGCGAACATGCGATGACTTTAGAAGAGATCGGTGAGAAATTTAATTTAACTCGCGAGCGTGTGAGACAAATTAAAGAGAAAGCGATCCGTCGTTTACGACATACTTCTCGAAGCAAAGCTCTAAAAACATATCTTGGATAAGTTGTAAAAAGCCTCTTACGAGGCTTTTTTTTGCTATGGCATTTCCGAAAGGCATCATCGAACTCGTAGACTCTTTATACCAACAAGGTGTAAATGAGGCTGTTATTTGCCCAGGATCTAGGAATGCTCCCTTAATGATTGCCTTAACGCGTCACGGTGGGTTTACTTGCTATTCCATCTCGGACGAACGCTCAGCTGGATTTTTTGGCTTAGGAATCGCCCTTAAGACAGATCGCCCGGTTATTCTTTGCTGTACCTCAGGCTCTGCTGGTGTAAACTTTGCGCCAGCCGTCGTAGAAGCCTTCTTTCAAGAAGTTCCACTCATCATTCTAACGGCAGACCGTCCGAAAGAATGGATTGGACAATGGGATGGCCAAACAATTTACCAAGAAAACCTGTACGGAAATCATTCCAAAGCCTTTTTTGATTTCGAAACGGATGATTGCTCTTTAGCACCTTCGACAGCCTTAGCGGAACCAAGAGGACCGGTGCAGATTAATGTGCCGATTAGGGAGCCGTTTTATCCCTCTGTGGGTGAAGTTATCCCAAAAGTGGTAGAGGGGAGATTAGAGAGTAGAGAGCAGAGAGTAGAGAATTTGATTGATCTTTCGTATTTCAACCAGGCTATCGCTTCTGCAGAGAAAATTCTAGTGACCGTAGGTCAAATGGAAGACAATTCGATCTTCGAAACTTTATCCGCTTACGGGATTCCAGTTATAGGGGATGCAACCTCGAATTGTGGCACTACCATCGCTCATGATTTGATTCTCGCTGATGAAACGGCATGGCCAGAATTACAACCAGATTTACACATACACTTCGGAAAATCATTTGTTTCTAAACGAATAAAGCAATTTTTGCGTTCTAACAAGCCTAAACAATCTTGGCTCATCCACCCGAATCCGATTGGGAGACCTGATCCTTTCTTATGCTTAAGTCATGTCATAAACACGGATGCAGAAAGCTTTTTACAAGGTGCTGAATGGACTACGAAATCTTGGAACACCTGGAATTTAGCTAAAATCACCCCACTACAAGCCGATTTTTTTGCTAAACCGAATTGGACAGAAATCCATTTATACGAGGCAATTACTATAGCGATTGAGCAAGAATCGGCGGAAGTTCATGTAGCTAACTCATTAGCAGTCAGATACATTAATTGGACTTTGGCAAAATTCAAGACAACGGAGGTCTTTGCAAATAGAGGCACAAGTGGCATTGATGGATGTTTGAGTACGGCGGTAGGAGCAGCCCAAAAAACAGACAAATTATGTATTTCCATTATAGGGGACGTAGCTTTTCAATACGATCGCAATGCGCTTTGGAATAAATACCTGCCCGCTAACTTACGGATTATTGTCTTCAATAATGAGGGTGGAGGTATCTTCCGAAACCTAGATGGGGCAAAAGATTTACCGGAATTGACTGAATTTATGGAAACCGAACAAGGTTTTACGGCAGAAAATACGGCTAAAGACGCTAAAATTAGCTATTTCTCAGCCGGCAAAACATCCGATTTAAAGCTAGATGCTTTTTTCAAAAACAAAGGCCCAGCACTTTTAGAAATTCATACGAATTCAGTCGAAAACGCGGAGGAATTGAAAAGGTATATGGCTTTATTTAAGGCTTGATTTAGCCTGAATTTTGGCCCAATTCTTTAAATACAACTCATTTTTAGGATCTTTTTCTAAAGCCTTCTTCACATAAGAAGCTGCTAAATCCCATTGCATTCGCTGTATGGCTAGATATCCTAAATTATTATAAAGTAAATCGGTATATTTCCCGGTAGCTAAAGCCTTTTTAAAGACCGCTTCCGCTAAATCGATTTCATTCATCTCTTGCATGACTACGCCCTTATTGATCAGTGTTTCTACCGAAGTAGAATCGAGGGACAAAGAACGTTCATAAGAAGCCAGAGACCCCGATAAATCCTCTTTTTGCAAAAGAATATCACCTTGAAGCGTCCAATTAGCCGCTGAATCTGGGAAAGATTTCACTAATAATTGAGCGGAAGGCAAAGCCTCATCGAAACGCTCCATGGTTTGCAGCATTTCAGCCTTTTTAAAGAGGGCAGGAGCGAATTTCGGATCTAATTCGATCGCTTTCGAAAAGTCCGCTAAGGCCTCTTCATTTTTTTCTAAGGTTTGGTAAATTAAGCCCCGGTTATAATACGCATCCGAGAAATCTGGTTGCTTTTCGATGGCTTCCGTATACCATTTAATCGCTTCATGGTACTCTTTTTCCTTCCATTTCGCATTACCGCGTAAAAAGAAAGCAGTTGCTTCCCGCTTTTCATCTTCCGATGCATTACTACAAGCAAAAAGTACAATAGAGGCAATAAAAATTATCAGGTATTTCATGTTCAGAAAGAAAGTACAATTTAAATAATTCAAATTTCATTCGCATCTTTGTAGCTTAATTAAATGTAAAATTATGGCATACGCAGAAATGTTAACCGATAAAGGGTTAATGAAAATTGAATTCTACACAGAGGATACACCCATCCACGTGAAAAATTTCATCGACTTAGCTGAAAAAGGCTTTTATGACGGTATCACTTTTCACCGAGTAATCAACGATTTTGTTATCCAAGGAGGTTGCCCAGATGGAACTGGAGCAGGAGGACCGGGATATACTATTCCTTGCGAATTAACTGGAAATAACCAATACCACGATCGTGGTGTTTTATCCATGGCACACCGTGGACCGAATACAGGTGGTTCACAATTCTTTATTTGCCACTCACGTAATAATACGGCACACTTAGACCGTAAGCACACCTGCTTTGGTAAGGTAGTGGAAGGAGTAGAAGTAATCGATTTAGTACGTGAAGGAGATAAAATCCAAAGCGTTAAAATCATTCAAGACTAATGCATTTTATCAAAGAAATAGTACATCCACAGATGCGAATCTCCCTTTTTGAGTGGAATTCGAAGTATATCGTGAAGTTCGAAACTCCACAACTGGAGCAGAGCTACAAGTATTCTGTAATGGATTTTTCTTCCCTAAAAGAAATAGAGGAGCTGGTATCCAGCTCCTCTTATCAAGACTTTGTCTTACAGACCTTTAAAAATATGTATGCCGAAATGGCAAAAAACATAGATTAATTACCTCCTAACCATTTATGGCGTAATTTCAATTGCGCTTCTGTCGGATTAGCATCAGATTCAATAACAAATGCTTTCAAAGGCGTTTGATGCACCGCCACTAAGAAAGTACGTTCCATACCATCTCTTTTTACTGAAAATACCAAGGAATCCCCTGGTTTCTTATCAGCTAATAACTTATCGATTCCTGGAAAATCAGCGTTGTTCACTTTAAGTATCTCATCACCTACATTTAATCCAGCCATATAGGCTGCTCCACCTTTATAAATTGAGGTTACGCGACCTGCTGAGATGGAAACCCCTACATAAGGAACTGATTTCGCTAAGTTCGCATCTGTGAATTGATAGCCAAAAGCCTTAAATATACTCGAATAAGCAGGAGTCTTCACTCCATAAATGTGCGTCTTAAAGAAATCCGCAGCGGAAACTCCGGCCACCTTAGAGAAGGCATCTTCTAATTCTGCATCGGTAAAACCACGACCTGCTTTTAAATAATAGGTTTGGTACAACAGCTTAAATACATCATCTAAACATTTAGCACCCTTCGTTTGCTGAATGATCCACATATTTAATACACCACCTAAAATAGAGCCTTTGTCGTAATAAGAAACGCTAGAGTTACGGGAATTCTCATTAGGGCGGTAATATTTAATCCAAGCATCCCAACTAGCTTCAGCTGCTGATTCCACTTGATTTCCCGGTGTATTTTCAACACCTGCGATTTCATCCCCTAAACCCTTGATATAATCCGCCGTAGAAACCATTCCCGTGCGTTGATTGATCACATCCGCATAATAGCTCGTAATTCCTTCTGATAACCATAAATTATACGTGTAATTCTCATTTTCATAGTCAAATGGCCCTAAAGCTTTGGGACGAATACGCTTAACATTCCACAAATGGAAATATTCATGCGCTAATAAATTCATAATCCCTTGGTATCCTTTCACACTTTCATATCCAGAACGCGTTACCTGACAAGTCGTTGAATACAAGTGCTCTAGACCGCCGCCGCCCCGATTTAAATTATGTATGATGAACAAATAATGATCACATGGATGTTCTCCTACCACTTTCTGAGCCTCTTCAGCCATCTTTTTTACATCAGCAAGGAATTTGACTGAATCGACTTTCGCTGGGCCATAGAAAGCAATTTGATGAGGAACATTGTTCACTTTAAAGTCCCAAACCTTGTGATTCCCAATCTCAATAGGGGAGTCTATCAACTCATCTAGGTTCTTAGCCACATAATTGAAACCGCCTACATTTTTCATCGCGGTCGACACCTTTTTGAAGTCTTTGTAAGGAATAATACTTAATTCCTGAGGTAATGAAGCAAACTTAGGTGCATACATCAACACGCTGGCTGGATTAATGTAACCATGTGCGTCATCTAGAAAAGACGTGCGAACAGACATTTCGTAGGCATACACTCGGTAATTAACTGAAACTTGCTTGAGACCCGGGCTCAGGGAAACACGCCACGTATTTTTGTTTATTTTAGAAATGGCGATTTTTTGGCCAGCGGATTCTGCCGAAACAGACTCCACGTTTTTTGCAAATTCCCGAATTAAATAGGATCCTGGTGTCCAGGCAGCCATTTTTAGATCGACAAAATTGATTTCTTTGCTGACATCTACTGTCGTTTTTACTTCAAAATAATGAGAAAAAGGCTCTGACATCCTGATCTCGTGCTTGATGGGTCCTGCTAAACTGCAGAACGACAGTAAAACACCGAATAATACTAGTTTTAAATTCATATATATTTTTGTTGAGAAATAGATTTTAGTAAAATTATAAAAATCAGCCGTATAGTCTAACATGTGCTATTTTTTTCCAAATAATTCTAAATCTCTAAACAATTATTTGACATAAAAATCGTATTATTGTTTAGTCGTGATAATTGACAATAAACCTATGGTATTTAGATCATCCTTTTACTGCCTCGTCCTCTTTTTATCCCTTCATTTCTCGTCTTTCGCTCAACAGTCTTTGGCCTTTGAGAGTAATCAGATTCATTTTAATCAAGGAAAAGAATATTTCGATGCCGCAAACTATGTAGCAGCGCGCGAGGAGTTCGCAAACTACTTAAGCAGGCAATCCGATCCGACTAAAAACGAGGTAATTTTAGCGGAATACTACCAGGTCTTATGTTCTCTTTATTTAAATCAACCCGAGATTGATGTTTTAGGTTATCATTTCAATCTGAATCACCCGAATAGCCCACAAAGTAATTTACTTTTCAGAAGAATTGGATTGTATTTCTATGATATAGCTAATTACGCGAAAGCGATTCGTTACTTAGAAAGTTCTTCATTAGGCAACGTAGAAGCACGTTATAAATTAGGAGTGGCCTATTTTGAGACAAAAGACTTCGATAATGCTTTAGCTCTTTTCAATGAAGTAAAGACAGACCCAGATGAAGAATATGCCTTTTCTGCAGCTTATTATGCGGGTGTGATTCATTACCAACAAAAGAATTACCTGGAAGCCATAGCAGATTTCAAGAAGTCAAACGGTCATTCTAAATTCCGCAAAGACTTACCTTATTGGTTAATCTCTTCCTATCAGCAAACTGCCCAATGGGATGAATTATTAAAGTATGCCGAGCCTATTATCTCCACAAATCCTGATTTAGCCTTATTAGTAGCCGAAGTTCAATTTAAAAAAGGATTGTATGCGAAGGCCGCTAAAAGCTTTGGCGATTATTTATCAGTCCATAAAAATGAGGCTGCGACTTATAAAAGAGGATTTGCACTTTATTCAATTGATAAATACGAGGATGCTATTCAATCGATTACGGGATTATTAAAAAATGATTCTTTAGGCCAAAAAGCCTTTTATCTTCAAGGTTTAGCCTTATTAAAGCTAGGAAAAAAATCGGATGCTGCTACGGCATTCAATCAATCAGGAGCTTTAGTTTTTGATTTGAATCAGCAAGAAGAGGCTCAATTTAAATCCATTAGCATTTCCATCGATTTAGGAAAGTGGTTAGAAGGATTAAAAGCTATTGAACAATTTGGAAAAAAATATGCTAGTAGTTCATTTACGGCTGCTTACCAAAGTTTCGCCGCCGATGCCTTTTTAAAATTATCCTCTTTGCAACCAGCAACGGCTTTGATGAAATCAGGTATTTCAATTTCAGATGAAATGAAGGTGGCCTATCAAACGCTTACCTATAATTTAGGAATAAAGTCGTACAACCAGGAGCAATACAAAGAAGCCCTTAGCTTTTTCGACCAAGCCATCGCACAAGCGGCTAATCAAAACCTAACGGATGAAGCCTCTTTCGGAAAAGCAGAATGTCTTTCTCAATTAAAAGATTTCGATGCCGCTATTCAGGTGTACAAGCCTTTATTAACAGGCAAACACTCTGCAGATTTTCTACAAAGAAACCGTATTGGTATTGCCTATGCCTATTTCTCAGTAAAAGAATTCACTAATGCGAATACCTATTTCAAAACTTACGTAGACCAACTGAAGGCAAATCCATCCGGAAAAGCCAATGCAAATGCGCTTCTTCGTCTAGCAGACACCTATTTAGTAGCTAAGAATTATAGCGAAGCATTAACTTATTATAATCAAGCGATAGATAATGTAAAAACGGAGAAGGATTATGCGATGTACCAAAAAGGGATCACGCTAGTCTACTTAGAACGGGATGCAGAAGCGAAAGCAACCTTTCAAGCCTTAAAGAA
The DNA here is from genome assembly GCA_945906915.1 of Spirosoma fluviale. Classification (GTDB taxonomy): domain Bacteria; phylum Bacteroidota; class Bacteroidia; order Cytophagales; family Spirosomataceae; genus Aquirufa; species Aquirufa fluvialis_D. The sequence continues at coordinate 12,562 of CAMDSI010000005.1, forward strand.
GTCGTTTCCTAATACGAAGTTTGGTGATGATGCCAGTTTTCAAGAAAATCTGATCTCCTTCCGTACGGGTAAATATGCTGAAGCAATCGCAGGATTCACCGATTTGATAACAAATCAACCTAATAGTCCCTATTACGCAGAATCTATCTTAAAAAGAGCGCAATCCTATTCGAATTCGAAGCAGCCTGAGAAAGCCATTACGGATTATAAGGTGGTCATCGAAAAGTACGCGAAAGAAGCTTTTGCAAAAGATGCCGTGGCGGGTCTTCAGGAAGAGTTAAATGGGGTAGGACGTCCAGAAGAAATGACTGCTTATTTAAATATGTACCAAAATGGCAGCCTAAATGACGAAGAAAAGACCGATTTAGAATACCAAGCGGCTAAAGGAATTTATTTAGGTGAAAAATACGATAAGGCTATCGAGCCTTTGAAAAATTTCGTAGCACATTTCCCTGCTGATGAACGTGTTAGCGAAGTAACCTACTTAATAGCTGATGCAGCGAATCGGTCTAATAATAAGGCGCTAGCTTTTGAATTTTACAAAAAGGTGATTGAACAAAACGTTCATCCATCTTTAAATTCCGTTATCACGAAGGTTGCTGATATCGAATTTGATTCAGCAGCTTATCAGAATGCTATTGTTCACTACCGATTATTAAAGGAAAAAGGAGTGGATTCAACGGTCATCATTCGTTCGAATAAACGCATCCTTGAATCCTATCTTAAATTAACTGAATTAGATTCTGCTTTGATAGCCTATCAGGAATACCACGCGTCTGCTGTAAATGAAGCAGACGGAATAGAACAATCAGCTTTGTTATTTCTTGATATTATTCAATTAAATAATGCAAAGGGCAATTACGCAACATCGAATGAGATGATTTTGGAGAAATTCAGAAATGAATTTGCGGAAGTAGCAGATGCTACCTTAGGAAAAGCCTATTTAATTTTAGCTAAAAATTTGTTTGAGCTTAAAAATCTTGCCCAAGCTAAGGCCACCTTAAAATCTATTATTGATAATTCAGAGGATAAAGAAAGCGTTGATGCTGCTAAAACCTTATTGAAAACCTATTTCCCTAAATAATGAATATGAGATTCACATCTAAGATCGTTATAGCATCCTCTTTCAGTCTGATTTCCATCTTTAGCTATGGTCAACAGAAGAAGGAGGGGTCCATTCAAAATGAAGAGTTTGTCACGGAAAAGGTGCGTAAAATAGAAGTACAACCTGCGATGAGCCGTTCATTTGAAGCATTAAATGAAGTTCCTGATTATAGCAAAGATCATAAAGTAGATTTTGAATTTGATGTTGCTAAGCCACAATCACTCGTTTTGCCCAGTATCCAAACTAACGTAATTGGACCTCGGACAGGAGAGGAGTTAAAATCTCTTTTTGGATCTAAAGCAAAAAACTCGATTAAAATTGGTGCTGGAAATTATGGCCACACTTTATTGAATGGACATTTTGGCTATAATCCCACCGAAAAAGAATCAAGAGGATTGTATATTAACCATGATGCTAATTCCATGGGACCCACTGGAAATGCTTTTTCAAGTCGTTCCGAAAATGAAGTCAAAGTATACTCGCAGTCACTTTGGTCAAAAGCTTTATTAAAAGCTTCGATAGACTACCGTCGCACCGCAACTAATTTTTATGGCATTAAGGATGTCATCGTCATCCCTGCAAATATAGATGCCTTTGGTGTAAATTATAACTTACTAAAATTCAATGGTGACATCTTCAGCGCAACGGAAGGTAAAAAGTTTAGCTATCAAGCAGGAACCGAATTTTCTTCATTAGCCGGGAATTTAGCTCCTAAAGAATGGATGTCTTCCAGTTATATTAAATCATCTTACGCTATTTCTGATGGACTTTCATTGCGCGTGAATGCAGATGCCATCCTTTCGAATTTCACTAGCAACACATCTATCAACAGAAATTTCTTCCGTTTACAGCCAAGTATCTCGTATGATATTTTACCCCGCTTGATTTTAGAAGCAGGTATAAATGCCATACAAGATGAAGAGCTAAGAATTTATCCTAAAGTACATGTTCGATTCAGGGCAAATGACTTTATTCGCTTATTTGCGGGTTTTGAGGGTAATACTCAGTTTAATTCCTACAACAGCAGTTTAGTAGTAAACCCATGGCTATCACAATCCATCGGTTTACAAAATACCCAACAAAAATGGATGCTTTCGGGAGGTTTAACGGGTAGCAACGAGCGTAATGTACATTACGAATTGAAAGCATCCTATGGTGAATATGCTAAAATGGCCTTCTTTACAGCCTCTGCAGCAGACTTATCCCAATTTGATATTCTATATTCCAATGCCGACGTAGCCGTTTCTGTCTTACAAATGCAAGCCAACTTCAAAATGTCTATTTCTGATAAGGTTCAATCCGATTTGCAGGTAGATTATACGAATTATGGAAATTTAGGGAATCTATTGTACGCCTACCACCGACCTAATATTCAAATTGCCTGGAGAAACACCATTAATGTCCTACCTAAATTAAAGGTATTACCTGAAATTTACTTTGTAGGCGGATTATATGGCTTTAATCCAAGAACTCAAAAGGCAAGCACGCTAGATAACATCGTAGATATCAATGTAAAGGGAGAATATGCCATTACAGAGAAATTCACTGCCAGTTTATCCGCTAATAATATCCTCGGAAAAAATTACCAGCGATATTTATTTTATCCGACGCAAGGTTTTAACTTTACAGCAACTCTCGCATATTCATTTTAAAAATGACCGAATTTTACACCTTTCTTGAGCACTTACTATACGAGCACGAATGTGTGATAATCCCTAATTTTGGGGGTTTTGTAGTCAATGCACAGGGCTTTTCATTTAATGAAAAAGAAGGAAAAATTCATCCTAAGAAAAAATTTGTTGCCTTCAACGAAAAACTGAAAACAGATGATCGATTCTTAAGCACTGAATGGGCTAGGAAGAAGTCAATTACGCAAAAAGAGGCAGCCATAGAAATTGCTAACATAAGTAAAGAATTAAAATCACTACTTGTATCACAAGGTGTTTTAACAATAGGAGTCTTAGGTTCGTTTACCTTAATTCAAGAAAATCGTATTTCATTTTCTCCTAACCCAGATTTTAATGCTGATTTAGCCGTTTTTGGTCTTTTCTCAGTAGGGCTAGGGTATACCTCTGTTATAAAGGAGAAAAAACCTGAGCTAATTGCAGCACCTATTGCTGAAGATTTACCAGAAATAACACTAGAGGAAATTAAACCGCTACAATTGTCTAGATCCATCTATGTATATGCTTTTATAGCCTTTATATTAGGAGGACTCGGTGCCTTTTTCTTAACTGCCCCTCCAACGAATCAATCGCAAAGCTCATTAAATCCTATTAAGATAGAGAAGAAGGTGATTCCTGTTGCAGCCGTTGTTGTACCCTTAGCAGATACGATTAAAACTCTTCCTGCACCAGTAGTAGTAGAGAAGGAGAAGCTAGTGCAAGCGGATGTGATTTATTTAGTGGCTGCCAGTTTCCAATCTTTAACACAAGCTGAAAAAGGGTTAAAAGAATTAAAATCACGTGGTTTTGAGCAAGCTGAGATCATTCTAAAAAATGAAAAGACTAAATTCTATCGTATAAGTTTAGGATCAGAAAGTTCAATGGATGCAGGTTATGCAAAAGCAGCCGAATTAAAAGAATCGAAAAAGATAGATATTTGGGTGTATAAAGCCCTTTAAATCAATGACGAATACAATCGAACAAAAGAATTTAGAACGAAAAAACCAACGGAAGGCATTAGCGATCACGCTATTGATTCAAGGTTTGTTGTTCTTATTGTTTTGGTATGCGAAAGTATGGTCAGCGGAAGAAATGAAGCTTGAATTACCTGAACCTGGTTTTCAAGTGAATTATGGTACGGATGATGAGGGTGGTGGAAATGTACAATCCTACAATCAAGCTAGTGATTTACCCAATAATGATGAATCACAACCTGCAGAGAAAGAAACCGAAGTGGCTTCCGTTAGCAAAGCAAAACCAACACCTAGCTCTAAAGAAACCGTTATTTCATCGGTGGTAAAAAGTCCGGTCAGTATTTCTGAAAATACGAAAAAGACAGCTGTTGTTTCGACAAAACCAGTACCTGAACCAGAGGAGAAAATCGATGAAGGTGCTTTATTTAAGAAGAAAACAACCAGCAATGGTACTAGAGGAACTAATCCAAATCCAGGGGGTAATTCCAATGGAACAGATGCTGGTAAAATAGGGGATAAAGGCAGCCGAAACGGTACCATCAATAATTCAACTAATTATGCTGGCAATGGCGGAAACGGAGATGGCACAGGTAGTTCATCTGTAAACATCGCCGGCTGGAGAATTGCTAATCGTCCTAACGTAAAAGATGATACTGGTGAAACGGGGTTAATCCGATTCACGATCAAGATCGATGAGGACGGGAATATTATTAAATTAGTGATTGCGGAGAATTCATTCTCTAATTCTTTGGCACAGAAATACAAAAGAGCCATTGAAAAGTCTAAATTCATCAAAACTTCTTCAGGACCTAGTCCGAAAGAAGCGACCGGGTCTATCACCTTCCGAGTAGGAGAAAGATAGGCATTCCATGAATTATTCAGAGTCTATTTCCTTTTTATATGCTCAGCTTCCCGTATTTCATCGAGAAGGAGCAAAAGCCTATAAACCTGGCCTAGGAAACATTGAAGCGCTTTGTGAGCTAATGGACCATCCAGAGCGTTCATTTAAATCTTTGCATATCGCGGGTACTAATGGGAAAGGGAGTTCGTCTCACTTTATGGCTTCTATCCTGCAAGAACACGGTTATAAGGTAGGCTTATATACCTCACCCCATTTAAGATCTTTCACGGAAAGAATTAAAATTAATGGGTTAGATATAGCAGAGGAATGGGTCGCTGACTTTGTCTCCAAGCATCTGGATTTAATCGAAAAAGTACGTCCTTCATTCTTCGAATGGACAGTCATAATGGCCTTTTCGTATTTCAAAGAACAAAAAATTGATTATGCCATTATAGAAACCGGTTTGGGTGGGCGATTGGATTCGACAAATATTATTTCCCCTTTGGCCTGTTTAATTACCAACATCAGCTTTGATCACCAAGATTTACTAGGCGATACCTTAGAAAAAATTGCATCAGAAAAGGCGGGTATCATAAAATCAAAAACACCGGTTACCATTAGTGAAAAGCATGCTGAAACCTCAGAGGTCTTTCTAGTAAAAGCAGCCGAAATGCAGGCGCCCATTCAATTTGCTGCAGATATCATTTCTTCTTTGGATTTTAACTTCGGCAGTCCAACCTGGGGTTCCATGAAGATAAACAGCCCCTATGGAGGCATATACCAACAAAAAAATATCAGGGGAGTCCTTGCCTGGTGTGAGCAAATACAAACGCAGATTCCATTAGAGGGCTTGAAAATTCAAGCTGGCATTGAGAATGCGAGACTAAATACGGGATTACAAGGGCGTTGGGAAATTTTGGGAGAAAATCCTAAGGTGATTGCTGATACGGGACATAATAAAAGTGGAATATCAGAAATCCTTATACAAGTACGTCAGGAGAATTTTGATCGCCTATTTGTCATTCTAGGCATGGTCGCTGATAAAGATATCGAATCCGTATTATCTCTATTCCCTTCAGATGCCACTTATTTCTTTTCGCAAGCAAATAATCCTAGAGCCATCGCAGCAGTAGAGCTTCAAAAATTAGCCAAAACTAAAGATTTACATGGTGAGGTAATCCTCTCCGTCAATGAAGCCATAGCCAAAGCAAAATCACTTGCAAATCCATCAGATGGAATTCTCATCTGCGGAAGCACTTATTTAGTAGGAGAGATTACATTTTAATTAGCGTTCAAATTGAGTAGACGAAAAACAGCCAAATATAACCTAGCCTTAGAGCTAGAAAATGTGATTCAAGAACCAAAACCTCTTTTTGGTGTTCTTCAGGGCAAATGGAAATCAGATTTTTTTAAAAATGAGAATCGGCTAGTTTTAGAACTGGGGTGTGGGAGAGGTGAATACACCAATGGATTAGGTAAACTATTCCCAGAAATGAATTTCGTAGGAATTGATGTCAAAGGAGATCGTTTAGCACAAGGTGGTCGAGCTGCCAGAGAGCTCGAATTATCCAATACCGCATTTCTTCGAATTCACATGCAAGAGATTGAAGCACACTTTGCCGAAAATGAAGTAGATGAAATTTGGATTACCTTCCCAGACCCGCGTTTAAGAGATCGGGATGAAAAGCGACGATTGACCTTCCATACCTTCCTGAATCGCTACAAGAAAATTTTAAAACCAGAAGGTACCCTTCATTTGAAAACTGACTCGTTGCCATTCTTCGAATTTTCAGAGGAATCATTAGCAAACAATGCCTGGGAAATTAACGTCAAGACAAATGACTTATATAGTTCAGAATGGAACGAAGATCATTATGGAATAAAGACACGCTTCGAACAGATGTTTCATGAACAAGGATTTAACATCAATTACTTAAGAGCAAAAAACTTGAAATAAAAAAAGCCTCTCAAATGAGAGGCTTTTAAAATTATATCGAACGTTAGATTAACCTACGCGAGCGATTAAATCTGCTGCACGAGAAGAATAACCAAATTCGTTATCATACCAACCTACCACTTTAACTAGGTTACCCATAGCAGTAGTCAACTTAGAATCTAAGATACAAGAGTGTGAGTTACCAATGATGTCAATTGAAACGATTTCATCAGTCGTATATTCTAAGATACCTTTCATCGGGCCATCAGCAGCAGCTTTTAAAGCAGCATTGATTTCAGCAACAGTAGTATCTCTTTTTAAAACAACAGTAAAGTCTGTTACTGAACCATCTGGAGTAGGAACGCGCATCGCATTACCATCTAATTTACCTTTTAAATGAGGTAAAACTAAACCTACCGCTTTTGCAGCACCTGTAGATGTAGGGATAATAGAATAAGCAGCTGCACGTGAACGACGTAAATCAGAGTGTGGAGCATCTTGCAAGTTCTGATCAGCCGTGTAAGCATGAACAGTTGTCATAAATCCTTTTTCAATACCAAACGCATCATCTAATACTTTAGCCATTGGAGCTAAACAGTTCGTCGTACAAGAAGCGTTAGAGATAATAGTCATCTCATCTGTTAAGGTGTCATCATTTACACCTAAAACGACAGTAGGAATATCACCCTTAGCAGGAGCGGAGATAATTACTTTACGAGCACCAGCCGTTAAGTGTTGTCCAGCTCCATCTTGATCGATAAAACGACCAGTTGATTCTAATACTACATCAATTCCTAAAGCACCCCACGGTAATAACTTAGGATCACGCTCTGCGAAAGCTTTAATAACGTGGCCATTAACAGTAATGCTATCAGCATCAGATGTAACAGTTCCATTAAAACGACCATGAACTGAATCATACTTTAGTAGGTGTACCAAAGTAGCATTATCAGTTAAATCGTTTATAGCAACGATTTCAACATTTTCTTTTTCCAATAAACGGCGGAAGGTAAGTCGACCGATGCGACCAAAACCATTAATAGCAACTTTAATTCTTTTCATTGAATAAATTAATTTGATTTCATACAAAGACCAAATATAACATTTTAAATGTATTATTCCAAGAGTAATAGGATTAAATAAACCCTTTTAAACGTTTAAATGCCCTATTTTACAAAAGTAAATCACGTTATTTTAATTTAGCTTAATAGCTAATTATATAAATTTTATGCAAAAACTGGACGGATACGTTTTTTATTCAAACTATTTTTGCATATTTGTATAAGAAAATATTGCTCCAGGTCGATGGGGTGGGGGAGTGACAGAATGTCACTTGTCTTTTTAGCTAAATTTCTAGCACAAATACTCCGAATATTATTTTGCTTTAATTCGTAACTAATTGATTATCAGCTAAATGACTTATTAAAGTTGAAGTTAAATTTATGGCGGAATTTTGGCTACTTTCTGCTTAATTCTTCAACTGACGCGGATTTTATTTCCTCCAATCTCGGGAAGCCAAGGCTTTTTTGATTAATTTGCATCTTCATTTATTGCATATCATTTTTATGAATTCATTAGAAAAAATAATTTTAGCTGCATGGGACAACTCAGAACTACGTTCGAAGGCTGAAACCATAGAAGCGATTGAAAAAGTCGTAGACTTTGTAGATAAAGGGGAGCTACGTACCGCTGAACCTAAGGCAGATGGTAGCTGGCAAGTGAACGAATGGGTAAAGAAAGCAATTGTGATGTACTTCCCTCTTCGCCAGATGGCCGTTTCTGAAGTGGGTATCTTCGAATACCACGATAAAATGCGTTTGAAATCAAATTATAAAGAATTAGGTGTTCGTGTAGTTCCTCCAGCAGTAGCCCGTTATGGTGCTTTCTTAGCTAAAGGAACGATTCTGATGCCATCTTATATCAATATTGGTGCGTATGTAGATGAAGGAACGATGGTAGACACTTGGGCTACCGTAGGATCTTGTGCCCAAATCGGCAAAAACGTACACTTAAGCGGTGGCGTGGGAATCGGTGGTGTATTAGAACCACCTCAGGCCTCACCTGTAATCATTGAAGATGGAGCCTTCATAGGCTCTCGTTGTATTGTAGTTGAAGGAGCACATATCGGAAAAAGAGCCGTTTTAGGCGCTGGAGTTACTATTACTGGCTCATCTAAGATTATTGATGTTTCAGGCCCTGAGCCAGTGGAATACATTGGATATGTGCCAGAAAACTCGGTAGTAATTCCCGGAAGTATCCAAAAAACTTTCGCAGCGGGTACCTATGGCGTTCCATGTGCCTTAATTATTGGAAAAAGAAAGGAAAGTACTGACTTAAAAACATCCCTTAATCAAGCATTAAGAGAGAATAACGTAGTCGTTTAGATTTTATCAAAAAATAATGCCCGGTTCATAGCCGGGCTTTTTTATGGAAAATGAATTGAAAATTGGTGAATACAATCACCTTCGTATCGTTAAAGAGGTTCCATTTGGCCTATATTTAGATGGTTACGAGGATGAAATCCTATTACCATTGCAATACGTACCTGAAGCGTATGAAATCGATTCATCTATCGATGTATTCATTTACCGAGATTCGGAAGATCGAATCATTGCGACTACCTTAAAACCCTACGCTAGCATTAAGCAATTCGCTTATTTAGAAGTAAAATCAGTTACTCCACTGGGTGTATTCCTTGAATGGGGCTTAGCAAAGGACTTATTTGTTCCCTTTAGCCAACAATATCAAAAAATGGTCGTAGGGAAATTCTACTTAGTATATATTTATTTAGATGCCCAAACAGATCGCATAGTAGCGTCTGCCAGAATTGAAAACTTCTTTCCTGCTTTCATCGAAGACGAGGATGAACGCTATGCACCAGGAACTAAGATAGAAGCTGTTCCATTTGAATACACTGATTTAGGAATAAAATGTTTAATTGACAATTGTAAAATCGGAATGTTATTTAAAAACAAAATGTTTACAAATGTAACATTAGGAAAGAATACATTTGTATACATTGAGAAATTGCGTGAAGATGGTCGTCTAGATTTACGTTTGGAACCTGTAGGAATGGTTCGATTAGATGCGCAAGTAGAGAAAGTATTACAAGCTATTAAAGATAATAAGGGTGTCCTTTATCTACACGACAAAAGCCCTGCAGAAGATATTTATGATCAATTAGGTATGTCTAAGAAAGACTTCAAAAAAGCCATTGGGGGTTTGTACAAAAGTAAACTGATAACATTGCATTCTGATTGCGTGTCACTTTTGTAAACAACACAATAAAATAATTGTGATTTGTAAATTACATTAGATTGTTTAAATTTGTAATACATTAATCATGTTTACAAAGATGAATCTAAGTGCTAAAATAGAATTGTTAATTCAGGCGAAGAAACTAAGTGCCTCGCAGTTTGCAGATACCTTAGGAATACCTCGTAGTAGTATCTCCCACATTCTCTCAGGAAGAAATAAACCTAGCTTAGATGTCGTTCAGAAGATTCTCATCGCCTTCCCTGAAATTCCAGCAGAAGAGCTTTTAGATGATAAACGTGATTTGTCACTTACCGTGTCGGCACCTAAAGTGCTTAGCGCTCCCACATCTGTAACTCCGTCGCTTTTTGATACCCCTATTCCTGTCTCTTCAGAATCGCCTACACGTATTTTACCTGAACAAACGATCGTACAATCAAATCTCAGACGGCCTAGGGAGACTGGTACTAAAACTCAAATTCCAATAGCAGCCAAAACCTCTACGGTACATTTAGCGAAGAAAATTGAGCGAGTGATCATTTTTTATACAGATGGAACTTTCACAGAAAGTAAACCATTGTAAACAATTAAAGACTTATCCACAAATTCCCCACAAGTTATCCACAAGTTATCCACACTTGTGCACAATTGTATTTTCAAAATTCCGACTTTATCCGATATTGTTTGAGCCCAATTAATTGCTTAATTTTAATAAATTGAATGATTGATTTATATGGAAAAACTAGATTCGCTGAACCAGGTGGCGCAATTTCACCAAACTTTTGGAGCCCCTATATTGGCTCAACCCACTATTCCTGCTATCGAGCGTTGTAATCTACGCGTAAGTCTTTTAGCAGAAGAATTAGATGAATTGAAAGAAGCTATTGCGGCTAAGGACCTTGTGGAGATCGCTGATGCGCTTTGTGACTTACAATATGTATTGTCTGGAGCTGTTTTAGAATTTGGTATGGGGGATAAATTCGTCGAATTATTCAACGAAGTCCAACGTTCTAATATGTCTAAAGCTTGTAGCTCATTAGAAGAGGCCGAATATACCGTGAAATTCTATCAAGATAAAGATGGTACGGAGGCAGAAATTAAGGAGGAGAATGGGGTTTGGAAGGTGTACCGTGCGGCTGATAATAAGGTGTTGAAGTCGATTAATTATTCGCCTGCCGACTTGATTTCCATCCTAAAATGATCAAAATACTCCTCATAGAAGACGAACCTAAAACCGTTCAATCTCTGAAACAAGGATTAGAAGAGAACAACTATGAGGTAGAAGTGGCCTACGATGGCACAATAGCGAAGCAATTAGCGCTTCGCAACAGTTATTCACTGATTGTATCGGACATTATTATTCCAGGCATCAATGGTATCGAACTATGCAAGCAATTAAGAGCGGAGGGTATTCAAACACCCATACTAATGTTAACCGCCTTGAGTACGACAGATGATAAATTAACAGGTTTTGAAGCGGGAGCAGATGATTATTTAGGAAAACCCTTTGATTTTAAAGAGTTTTTGGCCCGTATAAAAGCCTTATTAAAGCGCTCCTCACAGACTCAATTAGATGCCCAAGTTCTCAAATTCGCTGATTTAGAGATGGATTTACTCAGTAAATTAGTCACTCGATCGGGACAGTCCATCAATTTAACCTCGAAGGAATTTCAATTATTAGAATACTTCCTTCGAAACCAAGAGATGGTCATCTCCAAGGCCCAAATCGCAGAGAATATTTGGGAGGTAGAGGACGAAAATAGCTCGAATTTGATCGAAGTCTATGTCAATTACTTACGCAAAAAGGTTGATAAAGGCTTTTCAAGTAAATTGATTCACACGCAATTTGGAAGAGGTTATATCCTTAAAAACGAATAATTATGCAGATTAGATCCAGGCTGACTTACCAGTTTACCTACCTCGTATCTGCGATTTTATTCGTATCCTATTTTGTCATCTATATCTTCACACAAGAAAATTACAAGGACAAATTTTATAGTCGTTTACGCCAAAAAGCAAATACAACCGCCCAATTATTGGTCAATGTGAACCAAGTGGATTCCAAACTAATGGGAATCATCGGGCAAACAAACCGCGATTTACTGTACCGAGAGAGTATTTTAGTATACGATTTGTGTAACGAGCGTATTTATGCATCGCATGACAGCATTAATTTGCATATCGATGTGGATTTAATCAAACAGGTCCGCCAAAAACAAGAAATCCACTTCCAAAGAGAGGATATTGAGGTCTTAGGAACCGTTTTTGCCACGCCGCAAGGTCGCTTGGTCGTTTTTGCCGGTGCTGTAGATCAATATTCGGCTGAGAATGCCAAAGATCTAAAGAACATTCTAATTGCCTTATTTCTCTTATTTATCCTCATTGTGGTGCTTTCAGGCTGGTTTTTTGCCGGTCAAGCAGTGAATCCAATTTCAGAAGTAATCCAACAAGTTGATAAACTATCACCCAAACGTCTCGAAGAACGCCTTAAATCGCCTGATTTTGAGGATGAAATAGGGAAAATGGTGTCTACGGTCAATCGACTGCTAGAACGCATTGAAAACGCCTTTAAATTGCAAAAAACATTTATTGCAAACGTTTCCCACGAATTAAAAAATCCATTGACTAAAATTTCGTCTCAACTAGAGGTGAGTCTTTTAAAAGAAAGAGAATCAGGTGATTATAGAAAAACGATCAGTTCGGTGTTAGAAGACACACAAGAATTAGCGGCTATCACTGAATCCTTATTAGAATTAAACAAATTAAGCCTGACAGATACTCAGGCTGGGTTTAATGAATGGAGAATTGATGAAATCCTTTGGGAAGCTAGAAGTTTAACCCAAAAGTTAAATTCAGCCTACAAGGTCAGCATCGATACGCAACACATGCCAGAAGATGAAGAAATGCTTCTAGTAAAGGGAGATGACAAACTCATCTTAACAGCCTTAAAGAATTTAATGGAAAATGCTTGCAAATTCAGCCCCACTAAATCAGCCCAAGTGAGCTTCAAGAATTCCGGCAAAACCATACAAATTTTCGTTAAAAACGAAGGAAAAGGCATTCCAGCGAACGATTTACCATATATTTTCCAACCGTTCTTTAGAGGCGAAAATACGGCATCCTCTAAGGGATATGGCATTGGATTATCCTTGGTTGAGCGTATCATTCAATTGCACAATGGCCAAATTTCGGTGGTTTCTGTACCGGATTCGTATACGGAGTTTACGGTGACGTTTCACGTCAGTAGTTAGTAAGACAGTAGTCAGTAGTCAGTAGTCAGGAAATAGAGTATAGATTATAAAGTAGAAATGAAGCACGATACTGATTACCGACTACTGATTACTGGATACTGATTACATGATACTGATTACTGGCTACTGATTACCGACTACTGATTTGTTATATAATTTATATTATGTTAAATAACAATTAAACCATAAGAAAAGGGCCACCTATTTCTAAGCAGCCCTTTCCTTGTTTTAAATAAACTGGCGACTAATTCTTATTTCTCTAGCTCAGCTAATTTCGCTTCGTCTTTCAATTCACGATACACTTGCTTTAAGATTTCTTTCAAGTCTTCATCTTTCTTAACTTTATAACCACGTTCGAAATATGGCAAAGCCTCGTTGTATTTAACCGCTATTTTAGCTTCTAAATCTTTACCAGTCTTCTTGTATTCATTCATATCCATACCATTCACTTGACGCTTAATTTCTTGAGCATCATTATAGTAATAAGCTCCCATTTGATATAATGCGTCATAATTAGTAGCATCAATTTCTAAAGCCTTTAAATAGTAATTAGGCAAAGTGGCACGGATTTCCTTCACTTTAGCTGATAATTCATCGATTCTAGCCTTGTTTGCAGCCGCATCCCCTGCTGCACTTGCTGCAGCAGCTTTCTCCTCTTGAATACCTTTCAATACATCCGATAACTCTTTTACCTTAGTTTCAAGGCTCGCAACTTGGTTGTTTACAGATGCCTTAGCTTTCGGAGTTGTAGCTGTCTTCAACTTTGCTTTTGTACGCTTCACTTCATCTTGGAAAGCAGATATTTGGTCATTTTGTGCCGTTAATCGACGATCCACTTCTTGAACTTTAGTTAATTTGTCTTGAACCTTTCTAATTTCATCAGTAAGACCAGAAACTCTATTTTCGTATAAAAGACCTAAGTTTAACCAAGAAATTCCATCCTTAGGATCGTCAATCGTAGTTTTAGTTAATTGGGTGATTGCTTGATCAACCCGATTAAAGGCGATCAACATATTAAACTTCTCCCCTTTTAAATCTTTATTTGTCGGGTAAATACTTATCGCTTTATCAATAATCGCCAATGATTTATCTTCATCCTTGTTGCTTTTATAAATTTGGGACAAACCGTAAAGAATAGCTAAATCCTTCCCTCCTATGGCCATGTACTTCTCATATGCCACTGTAGCAATTTTATCTTCTTGACATAATTGAGCAGTTACACCTGTATACATGGCTGAGATAGTATCATTAGGAGCCACCTCAGATGCTTTAGCCATATAACGAAGTGAACCCCGGTAATCTTTACCTTGGTACTTAATTACGCCCATGTTTAAGAAAGCATTAGAAAATTTCTTTTCTACCATCATTTGGTCAGCCTCTTTCGCAACTGCTCCTTTTTTACCCTCTTTTGTATCCAGTTTGATTGCTTCATTGGCATATTCTAATGCTTGAAATGCAGCCTCTGGATTAGTTAAGGCAAATGTGGAGTCAGGGAACAAGGCTAAATCTAAATAAGCTTGAGAACGAGTTAACCAAGCCCTAGCTTTTGTAGGTGCTTTCTTGACATCTTCGTCAGATTTCTTCATTGCTTCGTTGATGCTCTTCTTTTGTGCTTCAACTAAAGCTTTTTCTGCTTGGCCAAATGAAGCATTCATCGCCAAAGCCACCGTAAATAGGGATAAAAGTAGTTTTTTCATTGTTTTATTAAATTTAAAAAAAGCCCGTACTTAAGTACGGGCCATTATAATTATTCTTCAGTTACTTCTTCTGATGTTTCAGATGCATTCTCCTCCCCTCCTTCTGGAGCTTCCGTTTCTGTGTTAGATGACTCTACGCCTTCTACAATAACTACATCCTCCCCATCTAAAACCTCTACCTCTTCTGGTTCAGGCTCTTTTTCAATCTTGGTTACGGATGAAATCTCATCTGATTCATTTTTCAAACGAATTAATTTAACTCCCTGCGTATTACGTCCCATCACGCGCAATTCTGCAACGCTAGAGCGGATTAAGATACCCGCTTTGGTTATAATCATCAAGTCGTTATTATCATTCACTTCCTTGATAGCGACTAAATTACCTGTTTTCTCCGTGATATTCAAGGCTTTAACCCCTTTACCACCGCGGTTAGTTAAACGATAATCTTCTACTTCAGAACGTTTTCCAAAACCTTTCTCAGAAACCACTAGCAATTGCTGAACCGCTGGATCAGAAACGCAAACCATTCCTACTACTTTCTCCGTAGGAATCTTTTCGTCGATCCAAATACCTTTCACACCAGCTGCTGAACGTCCCATTGGGCGAACACGCGTCTCTTCGAAACGAACAGAACGACCTGTATTCGTCGCAATAACGATTTGGTTATTACCATTAGTTAAGGCTACGTCTAATAATCGATCCCCTTCGCGAATAGTAATGGCAATGATACCGTTTTGACGAGGACGAGAATACGCTTCTAACGAAGTTTTCTTAATGGTACCATCTTCCGTACACATCACAATGAAGTTATTATCAATGTAATCCGGATCTGTGATCGACTTCACGTTGATAACAGCTCTGATGGTGTCTCCATTCTCGATATTCATCAAGTTTTGGATAGGACGACCTTTAGAAATTTTAGATCCCTCAGGAACCGCGTAAACACGTAACCAGAAACATTTACCTCTTTCAGTGAAGAACAATAACCAGTTGTGCATCGTAGCTGAGAACAAATGCTCTGTATAATCATCATCTTTCGTCACTACGGCACGAGATCCTACGCCACCTCTCGTTTGAGAACGGTATTCTGAGATCGGTGTACGCTTAATATAACCTTGAGCAGAAACAGTGATTAACATCTCATCGTCTGCAATCATATCTTCCACAGAGAATTCCTCGTCCGTCATGTTGATTTGCGTTCTACGCTCATCGCCATAACGTTGTTTCATGTCTGTTAATTCATCTTTGATGATCTGTAGTTGACGATCAGGTTTGGCCAAAATATCTTCCAAATCATCGATCAACTTCATAATCTCCGCAAACTCATTCATGATCTTCTCACGCTCCATACCGGTTAAGCGTTGTAAACGCATCTCCAGGATAGCCTTCGATTGAAGATCTGATAAGTTGAATTTAGACATTAAGCCTTCTTGAGCCGCATTCGGATCTTTCGACTCACGGATTAACTTAATCACTGCATCTAGATTATCTAGCGCAATCATAAATCCTTCCAAAATATGTGCACGCTTACGTGCTTCACGCAAATCGTATTGTGTACGACGTACGATAATCTCATTTCTATGCTCTACGAAGTGATGAATCAAGTCCTTTAGATTCAACATCATCGGGCGACCTTTCACTAAAGCAACGTTATTCACCGAGAACGATGATTGTAGAGCCGAATGCTTGTACAGGTTATTCAATACCACATTCGCCACCGCATCACGTTTCAAATCGAAAACGATTCGCATTCCTTGACGATCTGACTCATCACGAATCTCAGAAATACCATCGATTCTCTTATCGTTCACTAAATCAGCACATTGCTTAATTAGTGTCGCCTTGTTAACCATGTAAGGAATTTCAGAAATAATGATCTGCTCTTTCCCTGTTTTAGACGTATCAAAAGTCGCGTTACCACGAACCACAATACGACCTCTACCTGTCTCAAATGCATTGCGAATACCTTGAACACCATAAATAGTTCCTCCCGTGGGGAAATCTGGTGCCTTAATATATTGCATCAATTCAAGGATGGTAATATCGCGGTTATCAATATACGCGGCAATTCCATCAACTACCTCGTTTAGGTTATGAGGCGCCATATTCGTCGCCATACCTACTGCGATACCTGACGTACCGTTCAATAATAGGTTAGGAATTTTTGCAGGTAAAACCGTGGGTTCTTCTAAGGAATCATCGAAGTTTGGTTGAAAATCAACCGTTTCTTTGTTCAAATCAGAAAGCAACTCATCCGCAATACGCTTCAAACGAGCCTCCGTATAACGCATCGCTGCAGGAGAATCACCATCCACGGAACCAAAGTTTCCTTGGCCATCCACTAATGGATAACGTAAAGACCAATCTTGGGCCATACGTACCATCGTATCATATACAGATGAATCACCGTGTGGGTGATACTTTCCGAGTACTTCCCCGACAATACGAGCAGATTTCTTATAGGATTTGTTGTAACTAACCCCCAGTTCCTCCATTCCGAATAATACCCTTCTGTGAACTGGTTTCAACCCATCACGTACATCTGGAAGCGCACGAGACACAATTACTGACATCGAATAATCGATGTACGCCCCTTTCATTTCATCTTCGATGTTGATAGGGATAACATTGGTTTGTAATGACATAAATAATGTTTTGATTCAAGGGAATAACACCGCCAAAAGCAGTATTTTTCAATAGAACAAATATCTTAAATTCTACCTATTTTTCCAAGAAAAAATGAGGCTAAAATGAGGGGATTATTTTTTACGCACGGAAGATTCCCGCACGATCAATTTTGTCTTCAAAACTTCCACTCTAGGGACCGGATTATCGGTTTTATGCTCGATCTGTTCTAATAATAATTCCACAGACAATCGTCCTATTTCTTCCAAAGGTTGTGAAATCGAAGAAATTGTAGGCGAAATTAATGAACAAATAGGTTCGTTATTAAAGCTCACCATTTTTACCTCGTCAGGAACAGATATATTCAACTCTCTTAAAGCAATTAAAACACCGATCGCTAAACGATCAGAAACAACTAAAATTCCATCTGGTCTATTTACTTCCTTCATCAACTGATGCGTCTTTGAAATCGCCGAATCCTGGAAGTAATCACTATGTATAATTAAATTAGCATCTGCCTGAATCCCCGCCTCTTCTAAAGCACGCAAATAACCTAATCGACGTTGATTACTTACTGACACATTTATAGGGCCTGCTAAGAAGGCAATGCGCTTGCAACCATTTTCAATCAGATGCTTCACAGCCTCATAGGCAGACTGTTCGTTATCCACCATAACCTTAGAGGCATCGATTTCGTCACTATCTCGATCGAAAAACACCAAGGGGATTCCCCTTCTTTGCAAACGAGTCAAATGATCAAAATTAACTGTCTCACGAGACAAGGAGATGATAATTCCCTCTACTTGTGAACGAGACAAGTTTTGAATATTTGTTAACTCACGCTCGAAGGATTCCTGCGTTTGGGCAATTAAAAGAGAATATCCAGCCGCTATGGCGGCATCTTCTACTGCTTTTACCACCGTAGAGAAGAAATAATAACCTAGGTCGGGGACAATTAAACCTAAGGTTTTGGTCTTAGATTTAACTAAACTAGATGCGAGGACATTAGGTTGATAATCTAGCTCTTTAGCCAAATCCAAAACCATTTTCTTCGTATCTGGATGAATATCCGGTAAATCACGTAAAGCCCTAGATACAGTCGCAACTGAGACTCCCAGCTGTTTAGCAATATCTTTAATGGTGACTTGGTGACGCATAAAATAGGTTTATTCAATCCAAATTTACAAAATAAAACTTTACGAAAATTAATCGAGGCGATAAACGACAGTACTTCTGCCACTAGATAAACCCATAGGTGGGTTTTCTTTAGAAATTTGCACTAAAATAGAGACTTCTGTTGAAAGATCAGCTTGAATCTGCTTAGCAATATTCTCCGCGACTGTCTCTAATAAATCGACCGGTTTAGCCATTACTCTTTTGCAAATGGCGAAAATATGCGAGTAATCGATGGTATTCGCAATTTGATCTGAAAAATTAGACTGAGTTTCTGATTCAACTACCACATCTAAGGTATACCAATTTCCTAAAATTCGCTCTTCAGGATACAATCCGTGAAAGGCAAAAATTCGAATATCATCGATAGAAACCTGGTAATTCGCCATGTTAAATTTTAATTGATCTCCCCTACTTTTCCACGAGGTCCTGATGATTTTGCATAAGCCTCTAAAACTTTGTTTAAAGTAGGTAAACCGTCATCTGTAACGGTATCAAGGCTTACTTTAGGCTTAGGTCCGCGTTTGGCAGCAGGCTTAGTGGTTTGAGCTACAGGGGGCTTTGCCTTTGGCTTAGGGCCTCTTTTAGCAGGTGCGGCCATGG
>CAMDSI010000006.1 GCA_945906915.1 Spirosoma fluviale
CGAGTCGCCCAAACTTTACCATAGGGACGATCTTGCGCATTCGTTAGAAACGGAAGAATAAGAAGTAGGAATAATTTTTTCATAGCGTTGATTTTGAAAGGGTAAATTAGTGGATAGAGAGGGGAAAAACAAGAGTGACTGTAGGGGAAGCTAGTCCGAAGTCCGGAGGGAGAGAGTCCGGAGGATGCAACACATTTAGCTAAAACAAAAAACCCCTAGACCTACGCCCAGGGGTTTCTGCATTCTTGAACCTAATATAAATTACACTGTCTTAGTAAACCATTTTTGCTTGATGCGCTCCGAGATGTAATACATACATGGAACGATTACAAGGGTTAAAACGGTAGAGAATGTTAATCCGAATATGATTGTCCAGGCTAAAATTCCCCAGAAAGCCGCGGAATCAGAACCGATGAAAATATGCGGATCTAATTCGGTGAATAGGGTTACAAAGTCGATGCTTAAGCCTAAGGCCAAAGGAATCAATCCCAATACCGCCGCCGAAGCCGTCAACAATACCGGAGTTAAGCGAATTCCACCACCTTCAATGATCGCCTCCTTCAAGTCATAACCGCGCTTAAAGCGAAGTTCCTCAATGAATTCGATCAAAAGAATTCCATTTTTCACTACGATACCTGCCAGTGCGATGATACCTACGCCGGACATAATCACGGAGAAAGTCATCCCGAACGCCATGAAGCCTAATAAGACACCGATTAACGATAATAAGATCGTTGCGAAGATGATTAAAGGTTTCACCGCAGAGTTGAACTGCGTTGCTAGAATTAAGTAGATTAAAACTAAAGCCGCTAAGAAGGCCACGGCTAAGAAGGCGCCGGATTCTTTTTGGTCCTCTTGCTCCCCGCCCATGCGAATTTTGTATCCCTGAGGAACGTCGATTTCTTCAAAAAGCGTGGTTAATTCGCCCACGATTTCATTCGCATTATAGCCTTGAATCACATCAGAACCTAGGGTGATGATGCGCTCTTGGTTTTTACGATTGATTTGGCTGAAGGAAGTAGCATAGTGAATATCTGCGATTGAATTCAAAGGAACTTGGCGCAAGGCGCCGCCCATGTTCATGTCGCGGTAAGTAATATTCATTTGCAAAAGCTTCTCTGTTTGGTTGCGAGAATCTCCTTTCAATCGCAATTGTATCGGGTATTCATCTTTTACATCGCGAAATTTCGAGATTTCTGCACCGAATAAACCGGTACGTACCGCCATTGCTACCTGCGCTGAGGAGATACCCTCGCGAGACGCTTTTTCGCGGTTAACGTCGATGATGATTTCGGGCTTGTTTGTTACCAGGTCAGATTTCAATTCTTGAATACCTTGGATGCCTGCTTTCGTGATCGAAGCTCGCACCTTCTTCTCTAGATCTTGCAAAACAGAGAATTCATCCCCCGCGATCTCAATCGAAATAGGCTTGCCAGTAGGGGGCCCGTTCCGCTCGCGTTCGATGGCAAGCTCGACACCCGGTAGCGGACTTTTGGCAAAATCTGCCTGAATCTCCGTTAAAACATCCCCGGTTTTAATGCCGTCTCGTAATTGTAATTTCTCAAACGCAATCGTCACCTTACTCTTATGTGGAGTAGCGCCACGGTCTGGTTGCATCGGATCGCCGGCGTTTTTTCCTACGTTCGAAATGATCGAATTGACAATTTTACCATAACCTTGTTTTTGAATAAAGGCAGAAACCCGCTTTTCGATCACCTTAGTCACGGAATCCGTTACGACCGCATCTGTTCCGATCGGGTTTTTGGCATAAATATAAATGTAATCAGGATCTCCAAAAGGGAAGAAAACCACCTTAGGCTTCACGATACCCATTAAAGCGATCGTAAAAACCAACAAAAAGAAGGCTGCAATAGTCGCATAAATCGGACGCATACCCGTTAAAACCCATGAAATTAACTTGCAGTAATTCGTCTTAAAATTAGGTAAGGTAGTCTCCTGGAATGGCACGATTAACTTCGGAGTGATCACAAAGTGATTTAATACATATAAGAGTAGACATAAAACTAAGAAGTTTCCAAAGCCAAAGTGACCCAAGCCGAAGCCCATCACATACCCGAAAACGGCTAAACTCAACAAGATGAAAACGGTGCGACGGATGTCCGAGAACGTCGGATTCTTCACATCATTTGCCTCTTCATCGTGACGCTTCATAAACGTAATCGCGAATACCGGGTTCATCACATAGGCCACAAAAAGTGACGCAAAAAGCGTGATGATCAACGTGATAGGCAAGTATTTCATGAACTCCCCCACAATTCCTGGCCAGAATAATAAAGGCAAGAAAGGCGAAATCGTCGTTAATGTTCCGGACAATACGGGAATAAATACTTCCGAAGCGGCTAATTTTACCGACTCCGTAATCGTTAATTTTTTGAAATTATTGAACAAACGGTGCGCGTTCTCGATGACCACAATCGCATCATCCACCACAATACCTAAGCCTAAAAGGAAACCGAAAAGAACGATAGTATTTAAGCTGAAGTCCAGCGAAGGCATGAATAAGAAGGTCAATAAAGCCGATAATGGCACGGAAAGACCCACAAACACGGCGTCTCTAACGCCCATAAAGAACATTAATACGATCACCACAAAGAGGAAACCTAGGACTACCGTATTAATTAAATCCGCTAATTCGCCTCGCGTACGCTCCGATTGATCGGCCGTCGTTGTTACCGTTAAACCAGCAGGAAAGCGCGTTTCTTTGAACTCATCGATCGTCTTTTCGATACGATCTGCCGCCTCGATTAAGTTAGCACCACTTCGTTTGATCACGTTTAGCGTAATAACCGATTTGTTGTTTAAACGCGCAAAGTCTTGCTTCTCCTCGTAGCTGTCTTTTACTTCAGCCACGTCTTTTAAACGAACGCGCGCGCCTGTTGAAGAACCGACCATCAGGTTCGCTAATTGATCGATATTCTTGAATTCTCCCGTCACACGAAGTGAACGACGCACACCATCTACGGCTAAATCACCACCCGAGATATTCACGTTTTCGCCTTGAACGGCTGATTGAATATCATAGAAGGTTAAACCATAGCTTTGCATTTTGTACAAATCCAGGTTGATTTGGATTTCTCTTTTCAAAGCTCCGATGATGTCCACGCGGTTAATTTCCGGCATCCCCTCGATCTCATCTTGTAAATCCTCTGCATATTTCTTCAACTTATCGAGCGGATAATCGCCGGCGATGTTGATGTTCATGATGGGGAATTCCGAGAAGTTGACCTCAGCTACGGAAGGCTCGCGGGTTAAATCTTTGGGCAAATCAGCGATCGCTTTATCCACCGCATCTTGCGTCCGCTGTTTAGCGACGGGCACAGTGACGTCAGTATTAAATTCGACGATGATCACGGAAATATCTTGTAAAGCGTTTGATTTGACGCGCTTTACACCCGTGATGGATTTGATTTGCTTTTCGATCGGTTTATTGATCGTGTTCTCGATGTCTGATGGAGTCGTTCCAGCGTAGACCGTTTGGATGACCATTTGAGGCACCACGATGTCCGGGAATTGCTCCTTAGGAAGTTTCGAATAGATTCCCATCCCCGCCACAAAAATGATGAAGGTGAAGATGTAAACCGTCGTACGGTTTTGGGCTAACCAGCCCACCATGTTATATATTAAGCCTTTGCCTTCTGGCAATTGCTCATTTTTGCTATTTTTTTCCATTTTCTACTTAGAACGAGATGGCTGTACCATCCACTAAATCTTGAAATCCTTGAACAATGATTGATTCGCCTGCCTTAAGACCGCTTGTGATCTCCGCCTGACCGTTATACGTTAAACCGATGGTCACTTGACGTGCGCGGGCTACTTTTTTGCCATTCCTTCTACCGCCACATACACTAAATCCCCTTTTTCGGTTTTTTGGATGATGTTTTCGCTGATCACGATCGCGTTTTTCTTCGAAGTATCGTTGATGTTGATCACCGCTAACAAGTTCGGCTTTAATTCTCCACCTGTGTTCGGGATGCGTGCTTCGATGTCAAACGTACGTGTTAAAGGATTGACGATTTTAGAAACCAACGAGATGCGCGCCTTCAATTCTTTGTTTAAATCCGGGAATTTGATGCTGATTTCGTCGCCTTGCTTTACGGTTCCTACGTAGGAATCAGCGATTTTAGCAGAGATTTTCAAGTTGCCTAAGTTCACGATTTGAACGATAGGCACGCCTGGAGCGCCCATTTCACCCGCTTTTTGGCGAACTAATTCGATCGTTCCTGAGATCGGAGCCGTTACGCGAGAAAGTCCTAATTGCGCTTTCAAGGTGACGATTCTTTTCTCTAAAGACTCCATGTTCGACTTCGCGCTCAAAAACTGAACTTCCGTTCCGATCTGTTGATCCCAAAGCGCTTTCTGTTTAGTAAAGATGGTCTTAGCTAAAGATAATTGTTGGCGAACCTCTTCTACCGATTCTTTTAAGATGTTATTATCTAAAGTAGCAATCAACTGCCCTTTCGATACCGATTGCCCCGCCACAACTGGCAAAGTCAAAATCACACCACCCGTTTGCGGGCTAACTAAAACCGTGTTTTCCGCTACCACATTTCCTTGCGCCTCTACGAAGTGCTGGAAGTTTTGTGCCACTAAAGGGCTCACGCTTACGGCGATTACTTTGGCAGCCGCTTTATCTGCAGGCGTACCGACTTCTTTTTCTAAAGCAGCGATTTTCGACTGTATTTCTTTTTCCTGACTCTTTAAGTCAGCTAATTCTTGCTTCTTGTCTTTTGATCCGCAGGCTGCGAATAAAATGATTCCACTTAGGAGGATGGCTATTTTTTTCATGTTTCTCTTAGTCTATGTATAGTGTACCGTTTGCTTTTTCTACTTCTACTTTGGCAATCAACGCATTGTATAATGCGGTAAAATAATTCGCTTGTGATTCTTTAATCGATGACTCTGCGTTCAATACCTCTAGGTTCGATCCTACCCCTTGCTGGTATTTCACCCGTGTCACACGAGAAATCTCATTCGCTAAATCTAGGTTCGCCTTTTGTTCTTTCATGGATTCCAAAGCGTTCTTCATCGTAATGCTCGCCTGTGTGCGTTGCATGTCGATGGACGACTTTAGCAAGCCATAGGACTGGCGCACCTTTTGCAAGTTGTTAGCCGATTGTACCGCCTTGTATTTCTTAGAGAATCCGTCAAAAATAGGGATCTGCAAAGACATCGTGATGGCGGCATTATCGAACCAAGGTTTGTTGACTAAATCGCTGAATGCGTTCGCTCCCGCGTTATAACCATAGTTTGCATTCAATAGTAAACGGGGCATATAACCAGCCTTGATGCTCTTTAGATCTAATTCCGCTAGGTTTTCTTGCGTTTGCAAGATGGAATATTCGATGCGATTCGCGTAGCTAAACTCACCTGCCGCGTTCGTGTTAAATGTCGCTAATTCAATTTTCTCTAAACTCTCGGTGATTGCGATAGGTTCTTCCATTGGATAGCCCATTTGGAATTTCAATAAGGAATAGCTCAATTCTTGCAGGCGATTCACGTTCTCTACTTCCGTACGTAAATTATTCGCTTGTACATCCAAACGCTGCACATCGATTTTCTCCACGAAACCTTGTTGATTTAAAGCGCGCGTCTCTTTTAAAAGCGTATCCAGGCGGGCTACATTCAAGCGCAATAAACCGATGCGTTTCTCATTCACCATAATCCCAAAATAAGCCTTCGTCACATTCTCCGCCACTTGTTGCTTCGACTGCGTCACTGACTTCACGGCTAAATCTTTGTATACGGAGGAAGCCTTCAAGCCTAATAAATAAGAACCATCAAATACCAATTGGCTCAAACCCACGTTCGCAAAACCCGAATTATCTACCCCAAATTTCGCCGCGATCAATTCTCCCTCTGCCGCAGCAGGATTGAAGATTCTGGCTGGGATGAATACACGTTGCAAGATCAGGTTGTTTGTTAGAGCGAGTGAACCATTGACTTGTGGTAAGCCGATTGCTTTGATCTCGTTGATCTTCGCACTTGCGTTCTGCAAGTCGATTTGGCTATTTTTTACCTGCACCTGATGCGTAATGGCATAGTCCACGGCCTGCTTTAGGCTGAAGGTTTGCGCATTTACGGCCAAGGAGGCTAGTAAAAATAGACCGGCATAAATTTTTCTTAGGCGGATCATTCGTTTAAATTGTTTTGGTAAGATGTGTAAAGTGTTAAACCTTTTTCGGTCAAAATGCCTCGCATGAAAATGTCCATCAGCGTTAGCTGGGTGTCATACAAGGATAATTTATTGTTGGGATAAAAATTAGGGTTGAAGGCTAAATCCACTTCGGCCATCCGTAAGCGCGCTAATAATTCGAAGTCAATATCATTTCTGAAGTACCCGAATTGCGCTCCCTTTTTAAAGTCAGCAATCAGGTTTTTGTGAATGCATTTTTCGCCATGCTCGGCGAAAAGTTGATAAGCATTCGGAAAGTATTTTTGGATTTCGTACAGAAGACGCGGGTTCATCTGCGTGAATAAATCCTTTGTCATCTCGAAAGACTTAAATATCTTTTCGATTACATTCGGATATAGCCTATCGAGCTCTTCCCATTTCACATCGTCCAGTTCAATGAAGGTTTTAACGACCTCGTAAACCATGGAATCTTTATCCGGAAAATGTTGATAAATCGTTTTTTTGGAAATGCCTAATTCGCTCGCAATCGCATCCATCGTCACGGTCTTGACACCGTAGCGGAAGAATAATTCAGTTCCTTTTTCTAGAATGCGCGATTTCATTTGCTAAGCCCGTTGATTTATCGGGAAGCAAAACTATGGAAACTTTCAGAGATTACAAAGTTTTCTTGTATTATTTTTAGATAACCGAATGGTTAAATCTGATTAACGGCCAAAATCATCCTGCAAGCGGACGATATCCGATTCATCCGACGGATGCTCCACATCCGTATGTTGCCAAATCTCCGTCACGACTCCCCAGTTGTCTAAACCGACTAAGCGGTGTCGCATGCCCGTAGGCAACGTGATTAAATCACCCTCTTGATAAACGCCTGGAGCAGATTGCTCATCCGTGCCTGAAATGACAACCCCCACCGGACCCGAATTCACCGTCCAAACTTCCGCTCTGCGGAAATGGTATTGCCAAGACAAACGCTTCTCAGGTGCCACTACTAAGAACTTAGGGCTCAGTTTTTGGGTAATCTGAATCGCATCCATGGAAAGCTGAGGAAAGAATTGTGCGGCAAACTTCGCCGCCTGTGTTTCATCTAACACAAAGAAACCTCCCCAGGGGCGGTTGTGATCTTTGTCAATAATCGTATAGCCTTGAGAGATGATATACGCCTCGACTTGAGCGAAGACTTCTGAAGCAGGTGTGGTTAAATTCATAGTACAAAAATAAAAAAAAGACGGGAGAGCATCCCGTCTTTTCAATAAAATCAAGTTAAAACTTATTATAAGGTCCAGCCGTTGCGGTATTCGCGTCTAACGAATTGGTTCGCCGCATCGAAGTTCGTGATGCGCATGTTAGCTGCATCCCACTCCAGTTTTTGGCGACCCACATATTTCGCATTTCGTCCCTCACCTTCGCGTAACATGTACGTACGAATGGCGATATTACCCATTAAAACAGATTCCGTAAATGGCGCAGCATAATCGAATGGAGAACTTACTTCCATCTTGCCAAAACCAGCCTTACAAGCCTCTACCCACTGTGTATTGTGACCGTTGTCCGCACCTTTCACACGCGCTAAGCTTGCTTTAGGAAGTTCAGACTCATCCACACGTGCACCGTTTTTATATACTTTAGGATTCAAACCATAGGTACCGCAAGTCATGATTCCTTTAGAACCGATTAAGATTACCCCGTTTGATCCATCTGCATCCCCGATCATTTCGGTAGCTGGGATTCCATCTGGATGTGGCGCCCGAAGACCTCCGTCAAACCAAGTTAATTTCACCGGTGAATTATTCTTCTTCGAAGGACCATAATGTAAAGTCACCATCGAGCTAGGAGGACATCCTTGTGGAATGTATTCCGGCGTCCAATCTTGCAAGAAGACAGAACCTACCGAACATTCTACGTCGATCGCGTCACGGATACCTAACACTTTGAAAGGAGGGTCTAATAAGTGACATCCCATATCGCCTAAGGCACCTGTACCATAATCCCACCAACCTCTCCATTTGAATGGAAGTAAAGCTGGGTTATATTCTCTGTATTTCGCAGGTCCTAACCAAAGATCCCAATCTAACTCTGCCGGTGCTGGAGATCCAGCAGCAGGATAGGCGATTCCTTGTGGCCATACGGGACGGTTTGTCCAAACATATACTTCTTTTACTTTTCCGATTGCACCGCCATCGAACCATTCCATCATCTTACGAACGCCGTCTCCTGATGAACCCTGGTTACCCATTTGCGTCACCACTTGCATCTCGCGCGCTTTCTCTCCTAGGATACGAGCCTCGTAGATATCATGCGTTAATGGCTTTTGAACGTATACGTGTTTCTTACGACGCATCGCCTCCATCGCAATCGTTGCGTGGGTATGGTCTGGCGTAGATACGATAACTGCGTCTACGTTACTACCTTCTTTATCTAAGGCAGCACGGAAGTCGCGGTAAATATTTGCTTTAGGTAAATCGTTCTTGATTCGAACGATTTGGCGATCATCTACATCGACGATGGCGACGATGTTTTCTGCCCCCTTGTTGTAGGAATTCATGATATCGCTGTAGCCTTTTCCGCCACCACCGATACCCATGATGTTTAATTTGTCTGAAGGAGCAGTGTAACCTTTGCCTAATACATGGCGAGGTACAATGTAGAAACTAGCTGCGGCTAATCCGGCTTTTTGCAGGAAGTTCCGTCTTGAATTATTACTCATGGTTGATAGGTTTTAATGATTGGATGTAAGTTTGTAAAAAAAATGTAGAAAACAAAAAAAGGGGTCAGCTTTCGCTAACCCCTTTCCGTATAGAACAGGTGAATGTTACTATTCAGCCTTTTTAGAGGATTTCTTCTCTAATTTTTTAATCGCTTGTTCTCTCTCAGCGCCTTCCATTTGCTCTTTTAAAGCAGATAATGCACCGATATCGCCCATAGTCGATTTCTCAGCTGTTGCAGTCGCTGGCTTATTTTCCGCCGACTTCGTTGCTTTTTTCTTCTCTGGTTTCGCAGCAGCAGCATCAGCCGCTACTTCTTCAGCCGTAGCTACAGTGAAGGTACGTGTGTAAGATAAGATGATCTTACGCTCTTCTTTGTGGAATTCTGTTACCACGAAGTCTAACGCCTCACCTACCTCAGCAACTGACTCATCTGCCTTTGTTAACTGCTTCAAAGGAGCTAGTCCTTCGATACCGTAAGGCAATTCTAATACACCGAACTTGTCGTTCTTAGAAATGATCGTTGCTTTTTGTGTAGAACCTAAAGTGAACACACTTTCAAATGTATCCCAAGGGTTTTCCTCTAATTGCTTGTGACCTAAAGCTAAACGACGGCTATTCGCGTCTAGTTCGATAACAATAACATCTAAAGCATCACCTACTTTAACGAATTCAGATGGGTGCTTGATTTTCTTCGTCCAAGACAAATCAGAAACGTGAACTAAACCGTCGATTCCTTCTTCTAATTCTAAGAATAAACCGAAGTTAGTTAAGTTACGAACCGTTCCTTTGTGCTTCGTACCGATCGCGTATTTCGCTAATAAATCAGTCTTAGTCCAAGGATCTTCTGTTAATTGCTTGATACCTAAAGACATCTTGCGCTCAGAACGATCTAATGTTAACACAACTGCTTCCATTTCATCGCCTACTTTCAAGAAATCTTGTGGGTTACGTAAGTGTTGAGACCATGACATCTCTGACACGTGGATTAAACCTTCTACGCCTGGCAATACTTCTAAGAAAGCACCGTAATCAGCTACGTTAACGATTTTACCTTTTACTTTCGTTCCTACTTCAGTTTCAACAGCTAAAGCTTCCCAAGGGTGCGCTTGTAATTGCTTCATACCTAAAGAGATACGTTTTTTGTTTTCGTCGAAGTCTAATACCACCACTTGGATTTTTTGATCCAATTTCAACACCTCTTGTGGGTGGCTGATGCGACCCCATGAGATATCTGTGATGTGAAGTAAACCATCTACACCACCTAAATCGATGAACACACCGAAATTAGTCATGTTTTTGATCACACCTTCTAGTACTTGACCTTTATCTAAGTTCGTTAAGATCGTTTGACGTTGAGCCTCTAGATCTTTTTCGATTAATACTTTGTGAGATACAACTACGTTGTCATTTGTGTGGTTGATTTTAACCACCTTAACCTCCATGTTTTTGCCTACGAAAATATCGAAGTCACGGATAGGCTTCACATCAATTTGAGAACCAGGTAAGAACGCCTCGATTCCAAAGATGTCTACGATTAAACCACCTTTAGTACGGCGCTTAACGAAACCATTGATGATTGTATCTTCTTCTAATGCTTTCTCGATGTTCGTCCATGCACCCATCACCTTAGCTAACTTACGTGACAACGTTAATTGTCCGTTTGCGTCTTCTTGGTTCTCGATGTATACTTCAACCTCGTCACCAGCCTTCAAATCCGGCATATCGCGGAATTCAGAAGCAGATACTAAACCATCAGATTTGAATCCAATGTTAATGATTACTTCTCGGTCAGTCTTGCTTACGACAATACCTTTCACTACTTCCTTCTCCGTGACCGAGTTCAAGGTTGCTTCGATAGCAGCCTCCATTTTTTCTTTTTGATCCGCTGTATAACTACCGCCGAATCCTTTTCCTTCAACTAAATCCCAGTCGAAATCTTTTTTTACTTTTGACATAAATGAGTGCCCTTTTGACTTTCGCCTACATCAACAAGCTGGGCTAACTTGCTGAAATTAAGTTTGAAACAATTTTTAATTTGGGGTGCAAAGCTACGAAGAATAATTTTAATTTCCATCTTTTGTGGTAAATTGAATCCACAAACCTGTTTAACCTATGAAATATTGCTTTTTAGCCCTTTTTTTCTTGTCCCAAAACCTAGTAGCCATGAATAATCCCGGAACACCATTCGGCCAAACGCCTGCGGGCGAGTCTGTTACCTTATATACTTTAAAGAACTCCCATGGAATGGAAGTTCGGATCATGAATTACGGGGGCATCATTCAAAAAATCTTAACACCGGATCGCAGTGGAAAAATCGAAGACGTGGTGTTGGGATTTGAGACTTTGGCAGAATACATTAAAGACACTCCCTATTTCGGAGCGATCGTGGGCCGGTTCGGAAACCGCATCGCAAACGGGAAATTCACCTTAGACGGTAAGGAATATACCTTAGCCGCCCAAAACAACGGCCAACACCTGCACGGCGGCCTGATCGGATTCGATAAGAAGGTATGGAAAGTGGTCGAAGCTTCAGAGCGCGCCTTAACGTTAACCTATATTTCGAAAGACCTGGAAGAGGGATTTCCCGGAAACCTAAGCGTAAAAATGACCTATACCTTATCGGAAGACAATGAAATAAGTATCGCTTATGAAGCGACCACGGATAAGGCGACGGTCTTGAACTTGAGTAATCACTCCTATTTTAATTTGAGTGGGAACGCGAAACGCGATATTTTGAATCAAGAAATGCAGATTAATGCCTCTCGATTAGTGGCGGTGAATAAAGTATTAATTCCGACGGGCGCGCTTACACCAGTGGCAGGAACGCCATTCGATTTCATGAAACCGCATGTCGTGGGAAAACGCATCAATGATACCTCCTCCGAGCAGATTGCCTTAGGCGGAGGCTATGATCATTGCTGGGCTTTGGATAAGCCTTTGGGATCTTATGCAAAAATCGCGACGGTCGTTGAACCTATATCAGGACGCAAGATGGTTGTTTCTACGGATCAGCCCGGGGTTCAGTTTTATACAGGGAATTTCTTGGATGGACATTTGACGGGAAAATACGGGGTGCAGATTACCAAGCGCTTCGGACTTTGTTTAGAGACGGAACATTTCCCAGATTCGCCTAATCAGCCTTCATTTCCTAGCACGGTTTTGCGTCCAGGAGAGGTGTATAAAACAAAGACAGCTTATCAGTTTGGGGTGAACTAAAGCGTTTTCGCTTCATTCCAGTAGATATCCATTTCGGCCAAAGTCATTTCGGAAAGCGCCTGGCCATTCTCTGCCGCGCGCTTTTCGAGGTGCTGAAAGCGTTTGATGAACTTTCTATTCGTCCGCTCTACGGCGGTTTCCGGATTAATATCGATGAATCGGGCAAAGTTGACCAAGCTAAAGATCAAATCCCCTAACTCGCCTTCCGCCTCCGCCTTGCCGGCTTCGTCTAATTCTTTACCCACAAAAGTCTCTTTGAATTCGCCCAGCTCTTCCTCCACTTTCTCCCACACCTGTTCTTTTTCCTCCCAGTCAAAACCCGCTCCGCGCGCCTTCTCCTGAATGCGCATCGCCTTTACGAGCGCTGGCAATGAACCTGGAACTCCGCCTAAAACGGATTTATTACCTTCCTTTAATTTTAAGGCC
This sequence comes from Spirosoma fluviale, assembly GCA_945906915.1. Classification (GTDB taxonomy): domain Bacteria; phylum Bacteroidota; class Bacteroidia; order Cytophagales; family Spirosomataceae; genus Aquirufa; species Aquirufa fluvialis_D. The sequence goes on from CAMDSI010000006.1 coordinate 12,505, forward strand.
TCCCAATTCTGCTTTACCTGCTCCTCGGTTTCGGCCACGACGTCGCCATAAATGTGGGGATGACGGCCGATGAGTTTTTCGCATAGCCCGTTCAAAACGTCGGTCACATCGAAAGCCCCTTTTTCAGAACCGATTTTACTGTAAAATACTAAATGAAGGAAAAGGTCCCCTATTTCTTTGCGAATCTCGGTCAGATCATTTTCCATGATCGCATCCGAAAGCTCGTAAGTTTCCTCGATGGTTAAGTGGCGTAAAGACTCCAGTGTCTGCTTCTTGTCCCAAGGGCATTTCTCCCGCAGGTCATCCATCATCACTAGTAATCGGTCAAATGCCTCCGCGGCCTTCGGGTATTTCATTCTTACGGGTTCAGTGCGTATACGCGAATGTAGTCGATTTGGAATTTATTAGGGAAAATCGTGTCATCCACCCCTTTTTGTCCACCCCAGTTTCCACCGATTGCTAGGTTCATTAAGATATGTTGTTTCTTGTCAAAAGGCCATTGTTCCCAACCACCCTTCGGGTTTTTAAACTCAAAATATTGCTTATCATCTACGAAAGCGCGAACATAATCTGGCGTCCAATCCACACGGAACGTATGGTATTCCGTATTCCATTTATCCACCGTTGTCGTCGCTGTCTTCTGAGTCCCTATTATATGATTGAATGCTTTGGTATGAACACTAGCATGAAAAACACCAGGATCGTAACCTACGTGTTCTAAGATATCGATCTCACCATTGTCTGGCCAATATTGTGTTCCATAATCGGATTGGCTTGCAAGCATCCAAATCGCTGGCCAGTTTCCACGGCCCGCAGGGATTTTTGCTTTGGCCTCTATGCGACCATATAAGAAGTCATTTTTGCCTTTCGTCACGATACGAGCGGACGTATAAGCACTCGAACCAGCCGTTTCTTTGATCGCTTCGATGGTTAAAATACCATTCTCGATATGCGCATTTTTGATATTTGCATTCGTATAGTTCTGAAGCTCATTATTTCCCCAGCCACTATTTCCTACATCATAACCCCATTTCGCAGGATCTGGTAAACCGTCTTTTTCGAATTCATCTGCCCAAAAAGGCGTCGTCGCAAACGTATATTCCTTAGGGGGAACGATGGGTAAATCAAGAACATTAATCTTCGGAGCGGCGGGCTCGTCCGATTTACAAGAGAGGGTGCTTAGGCTGAAGATGATGAGTGCTAGTCGTAACATAGTAGAGGGTTGATTTTTCCCAAAAATAGTATTTCCCTCCGAATTTTCCTCTCCATTATTCGTATATTTCGAGATGGATTTCAAACTGACCTCTTCTTACCAGCCCACCGGTGATCAACCCGAAGCGATTCGGCAATTAGTCGAGGGAATTAAGAAGCAGGAGCCCGCCCAAACCCTATTAGGCGTAACTGGTTCCGGAAAGACCTTTACGATTGCGAATGTGATCCAGCAGACGAATCGGCCTACGCTGATTTTGAGCCATAATAAGACCCTCGCCGCCCAATTATACGGGGAGTTCAAGCATTTTTTCCCGGAAAACGCGGTCGAATACTTCATCTCTTATTACGATTATTACCAGCCCGAGGCCTTCATCGCCTCCACGGGAACCTATATAGAAAAAGATCTCTCGATTAATCAGGAGATTGAAAAGTTGCGTTTGGCGACGACCTCGTCCTTGATGTCTGGCCGCCGCGACATCATCGTAATCGCCTCGGTTTCTTGCATTTATGGTATGGGAAATCCGGAAGAATACCGAAATTCCATTATGCGCATTGCGGTAGGCGATACGATTTCCCGCAACCAGTTTTTATTCCGTTTGGTGGAGATTCTCTACGCTCGGACCGAAGGTGAATTTTTGCGTGGAACGTTCCGCGTCAAAGGGGATACGGTCGATATTTTCTTAGCCTATGCGGACTTCGGATATCGCTTTGTATTTTTTGGCGATGAGATCGAGGAGATCCACCGCATCGACCCCTGGACGGGCAAGAAGATCTCTTCGGAGACGATGGTGGCTGTTTTCCCCGCGAACTTATTTGTGACGGGTCGCGACACCTTGAACAACGCGATCTCCCATATTCAGGAGGATTTAGTCAACCAGATCTCTTATTTCGGCCGCGAAGGACGTTTGACGGAGGCGGAGCGCATCAAGCAGCGGACGGAGTTTGACTTAGAAATGATGCGCGAACTCGGTTACTGCTCGGGCATTGAGAATTATTCCCGTTATTTTGACCAAAGAAAATCCGGCCAGCGCCCCTTCTGTCTACTCGACTTCTTCCCAGACGACTTCTTAATGGTGGTAGACGAAAGCCACGCCTCCATGCCCCAAATCCGGGCGATGTACGGCGGCGACCGCTCCCGCAAAGAATCCTTAGTGGAATATGGTTTCCGCTTGCCTTCAGCGATGGATAATCGACCACTTAAATTTGAAGAATTCGAAGACGTCATCGGCCAAACCATCTTCGTCTCCGCCACCCCATCCGATTACGAATTACGCCGTTCGGAAGGAGTTGTGGTCGAGCAAATCATTCGACCTACGGGTCTTTTGGACCCCTTGATCGAAGTCCGTCCTACGAAAAACCAAATCGATAATTTACTCGAAGAGGTCTACGACCGCATTAAGAAAAACGAGCGGGTTTTAATTACGACATTGACCAAACGGATGGCGGAAGAGCTATCGAAATACCTCGACCGCGTAGGCGTTAAATGCCAGTACATTCACTCCGAAGTGAAGACCCTTGAACGCGTCGAGATTCTTCGGAATTTACGTTTAGGCGTCATCGACGTCTTAGTGGGGGTGAACTTATTAAGGGAAGGTTTGGACTTACCAGAAGTTTCCTTGGTGGCGATTATGGATGCGGATAAAGAAGGATTCCTGCGCGACATTCGTTCCTTGATCCAGACCATCGGTCGTGCCGCGCGGAATGAAAATGGCAAGGTATTAATGTATGGAGATAAGATTACGGGTTCGATGGAGCTGGCGATCTCGGAAACTAACCGCCGCCGCGCCATTCAAATGGCCTATAACGAGAAGCACGGAATTACGCCTAAAACGATTTGGCGTTCACATGACGAAATCATGGAGCAAACTTCCATCGCAGATCGTTTGGCAAAGCCTACAAAAAACTATACGATTCATCCGGATCAAGCGCCGGTCGCTGCCGATCCTCTTTTGGCCTATATGAAACCGGCAGAGCTGAAAAAGCAATCCGAAACCATTCGAAAAGAGATGGAGAAAGCGGCGCGGGATCTCGATTTCCCACTAGCGGCCAGATTGCGCGACGAATTAGTGGTGATCGAATCGATGCTGGCTTAGTTTCAGCGCACACACATTCCGGACTTGTTGCAAATAATTTTGTTGGAAAATCCATTCATATTCCGCTGTCATCGGATCAGTTAGCGTGAAGCGGAGGCTTTCCTTAGGACCCATTTGGGCCAAACGAGGAAGATCTGCGGATATCACATGCGCCACGCGGGGATAGCCACCCGTGGTTTGATGCGCCGCCATTAATACCACGAGCTGACCGGAGGGAAGCAACTGAATGGTTCCCGCAGTGACCGCAGAGGATAACAGGGGCGTGGCAGACGCCGTTTTTAAAGGAGCTTGAATGAGCTGATAACCCATTCGATTCGAGATCGCCGAGATGGCAAAATCCTTACTTAATAAGGTTTGCTGTGAACAGGCTTTCAGGTGATCCCATTCCCGTCCGCACAGAATCCGAATGGGGTCGTTACTTAACACATTTTCTGGCGCCATCGACCAAGGCATGATTTTAATTCGCGACACTTGTTCATCTTTCAGTTCTCGGGTGGCGACGTAGACGCGCATGCCAGATACGGGTTTCTTACAGCTCAAAATAGTGCCAGGAGGTACTTTAATCGGCTGATTCAGGGGGACTGGAACTTCATCTAAGTGGGCGCTAAAATCCGCTCCACAAATGGCTACTAATGTGCTCGTCTCGAATTCATATACACCCGCCGGGAAGTGCATTTCCAGCACCTTGTCGTATAAATCATTGCCCACTAAGGCATTAGCTAATTGCAGCGAAAACGTGTCCATTCCGCCCCCAGGTGGGATTCCCTGATGTTGCAGGCCAAAGATGGGAAGACTCTGCAGCGAATCAAACAAGCCTTTTTTGGTATTTTTCATGAGCGCTGTGGGATAAAACGGACGCGATCGCCTACCTGAAAAAGAGGCAAACCATCGGGAAGGAGATCGGTAGTCGTGCGGCCTATAATTTGCCAGCCACCCGGCGAAGTGCTCGGATAAATGCCCGTTTGATTCCCCGCAAGACCGATATCTCCCGGCTGGATAGTTACCGGCGTTTCTTTGCGCGCCACGGTGATACGCTCATCGGTGGTGCCCATGTAGGCGAAGCCCGGTAAGAAGCCCAGAAAATAGACTTGGTATTCTTTTTCACTGTGAATGCGGATGATTTCCGACTCGCTTAGTCCGCAAGCCACAGCTACGGCAGCTAAATCGGGACCTTCATATAGGCAAGGAATTTTGTGGATGCGACCTTCTGGAGTCACCGCTGAAAAAGGCTCGGCTAATTTTTCCTCGACCAGCGTTTTCATTCCAGCCAAACCTTGAAAACGACTCGCCACATAGCCTAAATCAAAGACGATGGTTAGGCTCGTATAGGCGGGGATCAAGTCCAACGTGCCCGGCAATGGATTTGTTTGGAATTGGTAGAAACGCCGAATCACCTCTTCATGGAATTCCATGCTGATTTCGTTCCCGAATTCGATCGTGATCGCTGTGTCGCCCAGTTCGTAGATTTGGTTTTTCATGCGGTTTAATTCCAAAGTAATTTAGTATTTTTAGGCAAATATCCCCCTATGAAGAAGATCCTATTTTTGCTCCTTACTCTCTTAGCGTTCACGGCGCGTTCTCAAGAGGATTATGCTGATTTTTATGCCAAAAGAGAGGCAAGCCTCAAGTCCGAAACCGGCTGGTTGAATTTAGCGGGACTTTTTTGGCTTAAAGAGGGAGAAAACACCATTGGCGGTGCGGAATCAAACGACTTTGTCTTTCCACACGCGGAGGCATCTCTTGGTAAAGTGATTCTACAAAATAATCAAGTCATTTATAATAGTCAGGTGGTCTACCCTTACTCCGGCGCAAAGCCTACGGTTATTTCGCATCAATCACTACGTTGGTTTATCATTCAACGCGGGGATAAATATGCGATTCGCTTACGGGATTTAGAGGGGGAATACCTGAAGGCATTTCAGGGGATTGAACATTTCCCCGCAGATCCGAAATGGAAAATAAACGCAAAATTCATTCCCACGGTGGGTAAAAAAGTAACCATCATCGATATTACGGGTCGCTCCTACCAAGAAGATTCACCCGGTTTATTGGAATTTACGATCGACGGCAAAACGTATCGCTTAGAGGCGGGGCCGGGGGAGACGAAGGAGGATTTCTTTGTCGTTTTTGGCGATGCTACGAACAAAACATCTACCTATGGCGGAGGCCGTTTTATGGATACAAAAGGGTTCAATCCGGACGGAACGGTCACACTAGATTTCAATAAGGCCTATAATCCGCCTTGTGCCTTCACTCCATTCGCGACTTGTCCGCTGCCTACGAAGGAAAACAAATTGATAATCGCTATTCTAGCTGGGGAGAAAAACGCAGGGCACCACTAAAATCCGGTGGTAATTTCGTATTTTTGAAGCCCTAATTGATTAGCCCAAAACCAATGGATTACCTAGCTGGCCTGAACGAGCCTCAACGAAAAGCAGTCGAATATATTGATGGTCCTTTGATGATCATCGCCGGCGCTGGTTCTGGAAAGACCCGCGTGTTGACGTATCGCACGGCGCATTTGATTGAGACAGGCGTAGATCCATTTGCCATCCTACTTTTGACTTTTACGAATAAGGCAGCGGGCGAGATGCGTCACCGGATTGAAACCGTGATCGGATCTGCGGCGAAGAATATTTGGATGGGTACTTTTCACTCGATTTTTGCCAAAATTCTGCGTTTCGAAGGCACCCGCCTCGGCTATACCTCGAACTTTTCTATTTACGATACAGACGATTCGAAATCCCTGATTCGCGCACTCATTAAGGAGAAGAATTTAGACGATAAAATCTACAAGGTTAATTTAGTCTTGAACCGCATCTCGAATGCGAAGAACCGCTTGATCGGTCCGGCGCAATATATGGGATCGTCGATTTTATCGGAAGAAGATCGCCTGGCTCGCATTCCGGCGTTGGGGGAATTATATCAGCTATATTGCGCCCGTTGTTTCGCAGCGAATGCGATGGATTTTGATGATTTATTGTTCCAAACAAACATCCTCTTCCGCGATCATTTGGACGTTTTAAATAAATACCAACACAAGTTCAAGCACGTGATGGTCGATGAGTTTCAAGACACGAACGTCTCCCAGTATTTAATCACGAAGAAATTGTCTGCCGTAAATCGCAACATCTGCGTGGTGGGTGATGATGCGCAGTCGATTTATGCCTTCCGCGGTGCGGATATCCAAAATATCCTGAACTTCGAGCGGGACTACTCAGATTTAATGACCATTAAATTAGAGGAGAATTACCGTTCCACTAAGGCGATTGTCGCCGTGGCGAATTCGATTATTTCCCGCAATAAAAATCAATTAAAGAAGGACGTCTTCACCTCGAATGAGGATGGAGACGATATCGAAATCATTCGTGCATCGAGCGATAACGAGGAAGGACGCATGATTGCGTCGACGATTTTTGAGGCAGCTCAAAAAGAGAATTTAAAGTGGACAGACTTCGCCATTTTATACCGCACAAACGCGCAATCTCGCTCTTTTGAGGAGGCCTTGCGCCGTTTAAATATCAAATACCGCATCATCGGAGGCGTTTCTTTCTACCAACGCAAGGAGATCAAGGATGTGCTCGGCTATTTGCGTTTTACAGTCAATCAAAACGATGAGGAGGCCTTCAAGCGCATCATCAACTTGCCTAAACGCGGGATCGGTGATACAACCATTGCGAAAATTGTGGTGACGGCGGCGGAGAATAAGGTGTCGGTTTGGGACATTGTTTCTAACATTGGGCAATTTAATGCGGCTCGCGGAAGCGCGGGAATCGAGGCGTTCTCTGATTTGATCAAGTCCTTTAAGTTGATGGTCGAAGTAGAGCAAAAAGATGCCTACGAGGTGGCGAACCACGTGGCAAAAGCATCTGGATTGATGCGCGAATTATATGAGGACAAGACTGTAGAAGGATTAGCACGCTACCAAAACTTACAAGAATTACTGAATGCCATTAAATCCTTCGTGGATAACCCGGAGAACGAGGACAAATCCCTTTCGACTTTCTTGCAATCCGTTTCATTATTGACAAATGCCGATGCGGATGAAGATCCAGCGGATCGCGATAAGGTGACTTTGATGACGATTCACTCGGCGAAGGGTTTGGAATTCAATCGGGTCTTTTTAGTGGGGTTAGAGGAGGATTTATTTCCGTCCCAAATGATGTTGCAATCCCAGCAGGACCTCGAAGAGGAGCGTCGCTTGTTTTATGTGGCGGTCACTCGGGCAGAGAAGAAATTGATGATATCCTATGCGGAATCGCGTTACCAGTTTGGTCGCTTGAAGGCTTGCGAGCCGAGTCGCTTCTTGAATGAATTAGACCCTAATTTTGTGAAGATGGCGAAGCCGGCAGGCGCGCGCAAGGAAGTTTCCAGCTTCCGCCCCGTCCAAAAAACAGGGTTCAGCGCAAAACCAGCCCCGTCCGCGGCACAATTGATTCAAAAACCAACGACCAACACGAATTACCAGCACGTCGTTTCCACGAATTTCCAGGCGACAGATGCCTTAGCTTTAGCTGCCGGCCAAAAAGTCGAGCACGCTAAATTCGGTTTCGGTCTCATCAAACGCATTGATGTGAATGGCGCCGAGCGCAAAGCAGTGATTGATTTTGAAAAGGGAGTAGGCGAAAAAACGCTCTTGTTGAGCTTCGCGAAACTGATGATCGTTACCTAATTCGTCTTAGTTTTGTGAATCGTCTTGATCTGCCGCTGGCCGATGCGTCACGCGGACTTTCTTGATACGGCGCGTATCCACCGATTGCACCTTGAAGTTGAAGTCTTCGAATTCTATATCTTCCCCAGCACTCGGAATTCGACCAAAAAGTTCGATAATTAAACCTGCTAGCGATTCACTTTCCCCTTTGGCCTTCTCGAAATAAGCCGCCTCTACCTCGAATACACGGCAGAAATCGTTCAAGGAAGTCTTCGCCTCGAAGAGATAGACATTTTCTGAAATTTTCTTGTAATCTGCCTCGACCTCATCGAACTCATCATTGATTTCACCCACGATCTCTTCGATGATATCCTCCATCGTCACAAGTCCCTCGGTTTCTCCGTATTCATTCACAATGATGGCCATGTGCACCCTTTTCTCTTGGAAATCATAGAGCAAATCATCGATTTTCTTGTTTTCTGGTACAAAGAAAGGGCTATGCAAAAGGGGCATCCAGTCGAAACTCTCATCTTGATCGATGTGTTTCAATAAGTCTTTAATATACAGAATTCCCTCGATCTTATCGATCGTCTCCTTGTAAACAGGTACACGAGAATAGCCATTCTTATTAATGAGGTCCATTAATTCGTGAAAATTCATGCTTCTATCGATAGCCACGATCTCTCGCCTTGCCTGCATCACCGATTTAACGGAAATATTCCCAAAATTCAGAATACCTCGCAAAATATCTTTTTCCTGATCGGTCGTCGTCTCATCCGTCGTAATCTCTAGGGCTTGGTGTAATTCTTCAGACGTTAAGGTATAGGATTTTTTCTTTACCCGCTTCTCGATCAAACTCGAAATGCCGAGCAATGCTTTCGATAATGGCGAAAACACAAAACTTAGGAAGCTAATTAAAGGGGCAGAGTATCGCGCGAAATTGACATTGTTTTGCTGGGCCCATACTTTGGGAATTAATTCTCCAAAAAACGTAATGATAAACGTCACCCCAAATAACAAAAACAAAGTCACCACTAAAGTCTCCATGGACTGTTGTCCCAGTATCAAGGAGGTTAAATAATTAGCCAACGTAATGAAAATAATATTGACAAAGTTGATGGAAATCAACAAAGTAGCTAGTAGTTGTTGTGGTTTATCGAGTAAATGACTCACCGCTTTCTCACTACTTATTTCACTCTCTCTAAGGTTAATACGTTGGTCTGCATTGAGCGAAAAGAAGGCTACCTCTGAACCCGCTAAAACAGCTGACAGAAACAATAGGGCTACTAAAATGAAGGAAATAAGCGCAATTGAACTCACGTTAATGGAAGGCTCCAAAGCGAGTAATAAAAGATTGGGTAAGGGGTCTGGGTCCATATAGGGGGTGAACTTATCAATGCAAATTTACAAAAAAGGGAATACGAAATGCGATATCCCCTTTTTTGTATCAAAAATTTAAAATGGCAGATCGTCCCCTTCTTCCATCATCGGTGGGAATGGATCGCTTTTCGCCTCCCCAGCTAGAACGGCTTCTGGCTTAGGTCTTTCCGCTGCCCCAGCTGACGCTGGCGCACCTTCATTACGCCCGCCGATTAAATTAATAGAGGTAGCTCGTACTTTATAACCCCGTACGGTTGCGCCATTTTTGTCTTGCCACTCTTCGGAACGAATTTTTCCTTCGATGTAGACTTGATTTCCTTTTTTCAGGTATTGTTCCGCGATGTTCGCTAGGTTATCCCAAAGCTCCACGCGATGCCATTCTGTTTGATCTACTCGTTGTCCATCTTTACCCGTATAGGATTCAGAGGTAGCGATGTTAATATTCGCCACTTTCACGCCGCTAGGTAGTGCGCGAACTTCTGGGTCAGCACCTAAATTTCCTAGTAAAATAACTTTGTTTACTCCAGCCATAATGATTTGTTTTTTAAATGGTTAGCTCAGCAAGGCTCCTTGCATTGCCTAAAGGTACGTGGGCGAAATGTCTTGTAAAATAGGACAATCTAAATTATCAGTTATTAGGTTCAAAAGCAAAACTGATTTTCCTTTGCTCTCGAAGTCTGAGGGGCTTATCCAGACGTATCCTTCCGGTATCGCCAGGGCAAAATTATCAGGAACTTGAACATGCCAAGCATCGCATTTGATTTTTCGGTGACTTAAAAGATGCACCGGCGGGGACTTCAGTGCCTTGCGCGGAAAGGCGGGCCATTCGGTCTCATCTTCGATTAAATAGAACTCCCACAAACCCTTCCAAATGCTGTTTTCGGCACGTTCTCGCACTAAAAGCAGTCCATTTTGTTCGATGACCAAGTAGTCCATCTGTATCTCTTTTACCTTCGTCTTCTTCGATTTCACCGGGAAATCAGCGACCCGATGCTCCTTATTTGACTGACAAAAAACAGCCAACGGACATACCGAACAATCCGGAGCCGGTGTACATTGCAAAGCCCCAAATTCCATGATTGCCTGATTGAATCCAGCTGGATCCTGAGCAGGGATTAACGATTGAGCGAGGGAAGTAAAAACACCACGAGCAGCCGAAGACATAATATCCGTTTCAATAGCGAAAACGCGTGATAAAACTCGGAAAACATTACCATCCACTACGGCTTTGGCCTCATCAAAAGCAAAAGACGCAATCGCCGCGGCGGTATACGGCCCTACGCCAGGTAATCGAATAATCTCGTCATAGGTTTGCGGAAACGAGCCCTTAAAGTCCCGCATAACCATCTGGGCGGCCTTCTGCAGATTCCGAGCTCGGGAGTAATAGCCTAAACCCTGCCACAAGCGAAGCAACGTGGCCTCCTCAGCCTCTGCTAAATCGCGAACGCTAGGGAATGCGGCTAGTAATCGTTGATAATAAGGTAAACCCTGTGCTACGCGGGTCTGCTGTAAGATGATTTCAGAAAGCCAAATCGCATACGGATCCTTCGTTTGACGCCAGGGCAGTTCTCGCTGATGTTCAGCATACCAAGCCATAATGGTAGACGCAAAGGGGTGAATGGAGCTTTTCTGCATGGATTAAATCAAATTTACGAAAAAAATCACCTTGAATTTGAAAGAATTTTTAGAGAATTGGCAGAAAAACGTTACTTTTGTGTCCCTATTTAAAGACGGGGTTTGTAATTACCTAAGAATCATCATTTAATAAATTAAAGAAACGTGACAAAGGCAGATGTAATTGCTGAGATTGCCAGCAAAACAGGTATTGATAAGAAAGATGTATCGGAAACGTTAGAGTCATTTTTCGAAGTAGTAAAAAATAATTTAGCGAATCAGGAGAACATTTATGTTCGCGGTTTTGGTAGCTTCATTAACAAAAAGAGAGCTCAGAAGATTGCTCGCAACATTTCTAAAAATACAGCGATCACGATCGAGGCACATTATGTGCCTAGCTTTAAACCGGCTAAAGTGTTCGTGGAGCAAGTAAAAACTAGTACTGACCCCACTAAATAGGCTTTAGAGCTTAGAAAGGGTCTAGAAAAATGAAAAAAAACTTTTTGATCATTCTTCTTGTAGGTCTAGGGATAACTGCCCTATTGTATTCTTTACCGAAAGGTAATGTGGCGGGTAAGACACAAAATACTCCTTCGGGGGGCGCTAACCGAGATGCGGGGAGCGAAAAGACAGAAAAAGTCGCTGAAAAGGAAGAGCATGCTGCTCCCCTAACCTCAGCTCAGTTAAAGGAGATTTCTACTTTGAAGTCCGCTTTTGCTGCTGCTAAGACAGATGCTTCTCAGGTGAAAGCCTTGGAAAATTTGATGCGGGCTTTTATGAATGCGAGTCACTATGATTCTGCTGCGGTTTTTGCAGCGAATTATGCGGATCAGCATCCTAGTTTGACGAACGTTTTGCGTGCCGGTCAGCTGTATTTCGAAGCACAAACGTATGCTTTGAATGGACAGAAAGGCGGTAAAATGGGCGAAAAGGCAAGAATGTACTTCTCGAAGGCTTTGGCCATCGACCCGAGCAATTTGCTGGTAAAATCGAACATGGCGATGACTTACGTAGATACACCCACTCCGATGAAGGGCATTACGCTACTTCGCGAAGTGATTGAACAGGAGCCCACGTTTGTGCCAGCCTTGTTTAATTTAGGGATATTATCGATTAAATCGAATCAGTTTGGCAAAGGCCAAGAACGATTCACCCAGATATTGAAGCTGGAGCCGAATAACCATAAAGCCGCGTTAAATCTCGGTTTTTGTTTAGCCCAGTTAGATAAAAAAGAAGAGGCCCAGAAAGTCCTGAAGCGCGTTTTAGAGCAATCTAAGGATGCAGAGGAGCAGAAGGCCGCTAAAGAGTTGCTTGCAGAAATGCAGGAGCATTGAGGTTGAAAGTCAATCTCGTAAAGTATTTACACATTAATATTTAACATTATGCCTTGCGGTAAAAAAAGAAAACGTCACAAGATTTCCACTCACAAAAGAAAGAAACGTCTTCGTAAGAATCGTCATAAGAAGAAATAGTCTTCGCAAATCCACTTTCCAGATGGGAAATGTATTTAGGTAACGCAGGAACAGGCATTTTTCGAAATGGCCTGTTTTTGGCGTTTATTTTAATTATCTTTAGACTATATGGGCCCAATGGCCCTGTACCATTCTTCTCGACATAAATTGTGAGCAATGAATTAATCATTAATTCGACTCCCAAGGGGGATCGAATAGCCCTTTTGCATGACAAAAGGATAGTAGAGTACCATATTGAACAGTCTGAACCACAGTTTTCCGTAGGGGATATTTACCTCGGAACGGTTAAAAAATTGGTTTCAGGACTGAACGCTGCTTTTATTGACATTGGTTATGAAAAGGATGCATTCTTGCATTACCATGACCTAGGCCCTAATTTACCTACCCTGCAGAAGTTTACGCGGGAGGTAATGACGAAGAAAAATAAAGTCATTCGTTTAGAGAACTTCAAGCTTGAGCCCGAAATTGATAAATTAGGGAAGATCGAGAAAGCGGTTCAAAAAGGACATTTGGCTTTAGTTCAAGTCGTTAAAGAGCCTATTTCAACCAAAGGCCCTCGTTTATCTTGCGATATTTCCATCGCAGGTCGTTTCCTTGTTTTAGTTCCTTTTGCGAACGGTGTGAACATCTCGAAAAAGATCACGTCGAAAGCGGAACGCAATCGCTTGCAAAAGCTAATGACGTCGATTAAGCCGAAAAATTACGGTGTAATCGTGCGTACCGTGGCAGAAGGTAAAGCGGTGGAAGAAATGGAGCGCGACCTGAAGGATTCGATCGCTAAGTGGGAGGAAGGCCTAGTTAAATTAGTGGATGCTAAAGCGGGCGACCGTATTATTGGCGAAATGAGCCGCGCGACTTCGATGTTACGCGATCTCTTGAACAATGATTTTGATAATGTCATCGTTGATACACCAGAATTGTACAATGAGGCAAAAGGCTATGTACACAATGTCGCTCCTGAAAAGGAGAAGATTGTTAAGCTACACCAAAGCAAAACCAAGTTATTCGAGCAATTAGGTATTGAAAAGCAATTGAAAATGCTTTTTGGCCGTTCGGTTTCCTTGCCAGGTGGAGGATATTTAATCGTGGAACACACGGAAGCATTGCACGTGATCGACGTGAATTCGGGGAATAAATCGAATGCAGAGGATGATCAAGAAGCGACTGCCTTAAGTGTGAACCGGGAAGCTGCGAAAGAAGTAGCTCGCCAATTACGTCTACGTGATATGGGCGGTATTATCGTGATCGACTTCATTGATATGAAGAAGGCTGATAACCGTAAGTTAATTCAGGACATCATGCGCGATGAAATGCGCGGGGATCGTTCGAAGTACACCATTTTACCATTGACGAAGTTTGGCTTGATGCAAATCACTCGTCAGCGTGTGCGTCCAGAGATGAACGTAGCCACGCATGAAACCTGTCCTAGCTGCGGCGGAACGGGTAGCATTACGGCGAGTATAGCGGTTTCAGACATTGTAGAACAGCATTTGGAACATTTGTTGACGAAGCAAAACGAGAAGAAATTGACACTTTTAGTGCATCCTTTTTTAAGTGCTTATTTCACCAAAGGCTTCCCTTCCATTCGCATGAACTGGTTCTTGAAATACAAGACCTGGATTACGATTATGGAAGATTCCTCATTTGGCATAACAGAATTTAAATTCTTAAACCAAAATGGAGATCAAATTGAAATATCATCTTAGATTTTTAGCCTGTATTTTCGGCCTTCTTCTACCGGTATTCGAGTCGAATGCGCAATGGTGGAAGAAGGCGGATGAGGCGGAGAAGGAGCGTTCGAAGGGAATGCTTTTACTCACTACCGAAGTTCAGACGGAGGCCACTTTAGCCATCAACCAGATGTATAACTTCCACTTCCCGGAAGCTGAACGCGAATTCAATTATTTAAAAATTAAGTACCCACAGCACCCGCTGCCTGATTTCTTATTAGGTTTAATGCAGTGGTGGAAGATTGTGCCTAATACGAGGAGTGAGGTTTATGACGATCGTTTGATTGAATATATGGACCAAAGTATCTCCAAGGCTGAAAAAATCTACGACGAAACCGAAAACCCAGAAGCAGCCTTTTTCATGGCCGCCGCCTACGCCTTCAAAGGCCGCCTTCACGCAGAACGCAAGCATTGGACACGCGCGACTTTGGCCGCCAAAAACGCCCTCAAATACCTCGAATATTCCCGCAATTTTGCTGATTTCAGCCCCGAACTCATGTTCGGCGATGGACTTTATAATTACTATTATTTCTTCATCAAGCAGAACTTCCCCCTTTTAAGACCCGTTTTATGGCTTTTTCCTAAGGCCAACAAAACCCAAGGAATCGCCCAATTAGAAAAGGTTTCTTACCAAGCGTTCTATACTCGAACCGAAGCTCGTTATTTCCTTTTGCAGATTTACGGCATGGAAAACATGAACGAAAAGGCCTACGGAATGGCAAAATACACCTCCGAAACCTTTCCAGACAATCCCTATTTCCACCGAGCCTATGCACGCTCAGCCTACATGAATGGCAATATTACTGAAGCGTCGTCTCTATCTAAAGAAATACTACGCCGCATCGAACAACACCAAGTAGGCTACGAAGCCACCTCAGGCCGCTATGCTAGCTATATTTTAGGCTATTACGCCCTCTATGTTTACCGAAATCAGGCCGAAGCCATGACCTATTTCAAACAGTGCATGGCCTTCTCTAAAGAAACCGACGCCACCGATTCAGGCTATTATTGGGCATCTGTCCTAGGATTAGCACGCATATCCTTCCAACAACAACATTATGATGAGGCCGTAGACTTCTGCAAGGAAGTACTAGAAAACGCAGAAAAGAAGTCCGCTCAGTATACAGAGGCCAAAAAATTACTTTCCGAATCCAAGAAAGCCAGAAGAAAAAAACGTTAATATGAAAGCAGATATCATTAAGAAGTATTTCCCCACCATTACAGCGCAGCAACTCGCACAATTCGAGCAATTGTTTCCTTTGTATGCAGAGTGGAATGAGAAAATTAATGTCATCTCTCGCAAGGATATTGATAATTTGATGCTACACCACGTGTTACACTCTTTGGCGATCGCGAAATTCATCGATTTCAAACCAGGCACAGAAATTTTAGACGTCGGCACCGGCGGCGGATTTCCGGGGATTCCCTTGGCGATTCTATTCCCCGAAGTGAATTTTCATTTAGTGGACAGCATCGGAAAGAAGATCAAAGTCGTTCAAGGCGTTGCCGAGGCTTTGGGATTGAAAAACGTGCAAGCCACACACGGTCGCGCCGAGGACATCGACGGCGAATTCGAATTCATTATTTCTAGAGCGGTTACTCGCCTGTTACCTTTCTTTAATTGGGTGAGAAAGAAAATCAGCCCAAATAGTTACCACGATTTAAAGAATGGCCTTCTTTGCCTGAAAGGCGGGGATTTGAGTGAAGAATTGAAAGAACTAGAGCGAAAGCATAAGGTGTTTCATCTTTCCAAAAACTTTAAGGAGGAGTTCTTTGAGACGAAGAAGTTAGTGCATGTTGCTCTCTAGTCGCCCTGTGGGCTTAGTCATCGCTGTGCGATTTAGTCGTCCTTCGGACTTAGTCGACTCCGTCTTAGTCGGCGCTTTGCGCCTTAGTCGCGACTGTGTCGCTTAGTCGTCCTTCGGACTTAGTCATCGCTGCGCGATTTAGTCCGGAGGTTGATGGCTTTTTGCTTTGAACTTTGCTCTTTGAACTTTGAATCAGGTCTTTGAATCAGGTCTTTGATATTTGAATCTTGACACAATCTGTCAATTCCTGAAAAAACCATTTATACTTTGCGACCTCATTTCACACATTATTGGGTCTGAAGCCCTGAGAGACACATTTCTTAAATCCTACTATACGATTCGCCGTAGGCGACATTTTGACTAAGCGACGAAGTCGCGACTAAGTCACGAAGTGACGACCTGCCGCTCCGCGGCTCTAAACAACTCCTTTAGCGGCTTGATCTGCCTACGCGAGATAGTCACTTGATGATCATTGATTAATTTAATAATTTTGTGAATATTAAAATCGATTGCCTCGATGGCATTCATGTTGACGATGGCTGACTTGGAAGGACGAATAAATCCTCGCTCTAGCAGATAAGCTTCAAAGTATTTCAGCGTTCTACAAGAAATAATTTTACTGCCATCATTCAAATGAAACTTAGAATAATTGCCTTCTCCTTCGATTCGAAGAATGTCTTTTATGCAAATGCTTTGATCGCCTAATGCAAGCGTGCAGTTTTGTTCTTTCTTAATGGTTCCCGTCATAATAGTAGAGCAGTTAGTAAGTCAAATGTACGGCGCACCACCACAGATAAGGACAATAATTAGGTTATTTGCGTTATTGACTATTATTGATCCAAATTCGTCTATTAACCGGTTAATATATAATAGGTTACATATAATATTAGGGCACAAATGGCTAAATAAGCCAATTAGTTTATATACATTAACTAGTCATTCACATACTATACGGTATAGAGGTAAGGGATTTTTTACTTAATTTTCGAATAATTAAATAGAACTATGAAGACAAGACGATTTGGCCGGACGAACTGGCAGGTAAGTGAAGTGGGATATGGCATGTGGGGATTAGCTGGATGGACTGGCTCTGATGTGGAGGAAGTAAATAAATCGTTGGACCGCTCGGTTGAATTGGGATGTAATTTTTTTGACACTGCCTGGGGATATGCAGAAGGTAAGAGTGAGGAGATTTTGGGAGGTCTTTTGAGACGTCATAAGGAGACTACCTTATATGCTGCGACGAAGATTCCGCCCAAAAACTTTACCTGGCCATCTAAGCCTCATTTTAAAATAGAAGACTGTTTCCCGGCTGATCACATCGTGGAATACACGGAGAAAAGTTTGCGTAACCTAAAGGTGGAGCAAATCGATTTGCAGCAGTTTCACGTATGGGAAGATGCGTGGGCAGATCGCGATGAGTGGAAAATGGCGGTGGAGAAATTAACTAAAGAGGGAAAGGTCGCTCATTGGGGAGTTTCGGTGAATCGTTGGGAGCCAAACAACTGCTTGCAGACCTTGGAAACCGGATTGATTTCATCGGTGCAGGTGATTTATAATATTTTTGACCAAAACCCAGAAGACCAATTATTCCCGCTGTGTAAGAAATTAGATGTGGGCGTGATTGCGCGCGTTCCTGTTGATGAGGGAAGTTTGACGGGTTTGATGAATTATGAAACGACTTTCCCAGCGAATGATTGGCGTTCGACTTATTTCGTTCCGGAGAATTTGATATCGAGTGTGGATCACGCGAATGCATTGAAACCCTTGGTTCCAGAAGGAATGGATTTGCCGGAAATGGCATTACGTTTCATCCTTTCGAATCCGGATGTGGGCACGATCATTCCAGGTATGCGTAAGATTAAACACGTAGAAAGTAATACCGCGACCTCAGATGGCCGTGGATTAGCAACAGCATTAGTAGAGGAGTTGCGCGCGCACCGGTGGGAGCGTCAGCCTACTTCTTGGTCGCAGTAAAGAGTTCCTTTAAAGCGGCCTCTTCCCGGAATCCCGATGTTTTGGTTGTCATTTCTCCTTTAGAGAAGACGATGAAACTCGGGATTTCGTCTATTCCGTAGGCCTGCATGATGGCTTGGTTGCCGTCTGCTTCTACTTTAAGTACGGTCACGCGGCCTTTGAATTCTTCAGCTAACTTATCGACGGTAGGCATCATTTTAAGACAGGGCGCACACCATTTGGCATAAAAGTCAACTACGACTGCATCAGATGAAGCGACTTCTTTTTTAAAGTCTGCCAAATTCCAAGCCGCATCATGCTTGACATCGGGTACTCCCTCTAATGGTTTCATTCGTGTTGTCCATTTCAAATAGCCGCCTTTCATTTCCGTTACTTGAAAACCAGCCGCGCGCATTTGCTCTGCTGCCTGCGCGGAGCGTCCGCCAGAAAGGCAATAGATAAGGATG
>CAMDSI010000007.1 GCA_945906915.1 Spirosoma fluviale
GTGATGGTAGCACATTTAATACCTACACCGTATTTTTTGATTGCCTCAGCTGCCTCGATAGTTACTTGGTCATTCGTTTCATCGCGGTACTCTACGCCTAAATCATAGTATTTAATGTCTAAATCTAAATAAGGTAAGATTAATTTATCTTTGATGAATTTCCAGATAATTCGAGTCATTTCATCGCCATCTAATTCGACGACTGGGTTAGCAACTTTAATTTTTTCCATTTTTGTTAGTTCAATGTTTTGATCGGTTGTGATAATCCTGCAAAGGTAAAGACTTAATCTTTTTTCCTCCATTATTTTAGGGTATTTTTGTCAAAATGTCGGATATTTTTTTGCGTTAGCAGGTTAAGATGAGTGGAGTGAAAGTTCGAATTCTTTATTTGATTAAAATTTGTCTGAAAAAGCGTAAATTGCAGTCCTTTTTTTGAAATACTATGTTTGATAATTTAAGTTCGAAGTTGACCGCTGCCATGCGTACCCTGAAGGGGAATGGCAGAATTACGGATATTAACGTTGCCGCTACGGTGAAGGAAATTCGCCGCGCCTTGATGGATGCGGACGTTAACTACAAGGTAGCGAAAGAGATTACAGATCGGATTAAGGATCAGGCGATGGGCCAAAAAATCCTCATTGCCGTCGAGCCTGGTCAATTATTGACTAAAATTGTTCATGATGAATTAACCCAATTAATGGGTGGTCAAAAGCAGGATATTAACCTCAAAGGGGATCCAGCCGTTGTCTTAATTGCGGGTTTGCAGGGTTCTGGTAAGACAACATTCTCAGGAAAATTAGCGCAATACATTAAAAAAGGAGGCCGTAACGTGCTTTTGGTAGCCTGTGATATTTACCGTCCTGCGGCGATTGACCAATTGAAAGTATTGGGAGAGCAAGTAGGAGTGGAAGTATACGCTGAGCCAGAAAATAAAAGTGCGGTGAGCATTGCCGAAAATGCTTTGTCTTATGCACGTAAGATGGGCAAGAAGGTTGTGATCGTCGATACAGCCGGTCGTTTAGCCGTAGATGAGGTCATGATGACTGAGATTGCTGCCGTAAAGGAAGCGATTAAACCGACGGAAATTTTGTTCGTTGTGGATTCCATGACGGGTCAAGATGCGGTGAATACGGCGAAGACCTTTAATGAACGCTTAAACTTTGACGGGGTTGTTTTAACTAAATTAGATGGAGATTCCCGCGGTGGTGCGGCTCTTTCTATTCGTCAAATCGTAGATAAGCCGATTAAATTCATTTCTACCGGAGAGAAAATGGAGGCCTTAGATCAGTTCTATCCTGATCGTATGGCTAACCGTATCCTAGGAATGGGGGACGTTTTATCCTTGGTAGAGCGTGCTCAGCAGGCTTTTGACGAAGATGAGGCGGCTCGTTTAAATAAGAAGATACGCTCAAACACTTTCACCTTCGAGGACTTCTACGCTCAATTGCAGCAAATCAAAAAGATGGGTAACATCAAAGATTTGATGGGCATGGTGCCGGGAATGAGTAAGGCGGTGAAAGATGTAGATATCTCTAATGATTCCTTCAAGCCGATTGAAGCGATCATCAATTCCATGACCGCTAAGGAGCGTCAAAATCCAGATATTTTGAACCCATCCCGCAAGAATCGTATTGTGGCTGGATCAGGAACATCGATTCAAGAGGTGAATAACCTGTTGAAGCAGTTCGAGGACATGCGCAAAATGATGAAGATGATGAACAAGGTGCAGGATGGAAAGATGAAGATGCCTAATTTAGGCGGCATGCTCAAGCGCTAATTATTTTCTAATTATCGCTCCTATTTCCTTCTCGAATCCTTTCATTAAGCGATCCATGGTGGACTCAATTACCTTGTCTGTAAGGGTTTGGGCCTCATCTTGTAGCGTAAAGCTAACCGAATAAGCCTTCTTGCCTTCGCCTAAGTTTTTGCCTTCGTACACATCGAAGATGGATACATTTTTCAGTAAACTCTTCTCGTATTGTTCAGCTAATTTTCGAATGGCTTGGTAGCTAACGGCTTTATCGATCACTAAAGATAGGTCACGACGTACTTCTGGGAACTTAGAAATCTCTTGGTAAACGAAGTCTGCTTTCTCTTGCTTCACCCAATAATCCCAGTCGAAATCTGCGAAGAATACCTCTTGTTTTACATCCCATTTGCTGGCTAAATTGGGATGAATCATCCCTAGTTCTAGGCAAGCCTTTTTGTTGATCGAAATGCGTAATCCGAAGGCAAATACACTCGAATTTTCGATGGTATCTGTCTCGAATTCTGTCACACCTAAAGAACGCATTAATTCGACACTCACCTGATATAAGTGATGAAGTGCGGTTTTAGCTGGAGCGCTAGACCAAGTTTCTCCTGACCACAATCCGGTGGAAAATAAGGCTAAGTGTTTCTTTTCGATGTATTTAGCCCCTTTTTTATGGTAGGTTTTGCCAAATTCAAAGACTTTCAAATCTTTTTGGCGGCGGTTAATATTATGTGCTAAGACCTCTAAACCGGCGAAAGACATGTGCTGTCTCATTACGCCTAGATCTTCTGAAAGTCGGTTAAGGATTTCAACTGTTTCGAAGGATAAATCCTTCGCAATCGCTGCGTGCGCATCAGCTTTCGTCAGTGAGTTGGTGATGATTTCTTGGAAACCTTTGGCCGTCAAAATCTGAGAGATGTTCAACTGAACTCGTTCCTTGTCTAAAAGGGGGAATTCCGAGATGAAATTCGCGCTCAAATGATCCGACAATGGGATATTATCCAAACCGTGGATACGCAAGATTTCCTCGATAATATCTGCCTCTCTCGTCACATCGACGCGGTAAGCAGGGGAGATAGCGACGAATTCGTCGCCTTTATCTGCTTCGATTTTGAAATCTAACAGCGTCAAAATTTCTTTAATTCTTTCCGCCGCTAATTCAATACCGATGTATTTTTGAACCCGAACTACATTTACCGGAATGCGAACTAATTCGACTTGTGCGGGGTAATAATCAATCGGTTCTGACGTGATTTTTCCGCCAGCTAATTCTTGAATTAATTGCGCCGCATATTCCATAGCAAATAACTTTGCCTGAATATCAGTGCCACGCTCAAAACGGAAGGAGGCATCGGTTTTTAGACCGTGAATTTGGCTTGCCTTCCGAATACGCTCTGGCTTGAAGTGGGCCACTTCTAAGAAAACGCGCGACGTAGAATCTTTAATACTAGAATGTTCTCCGCCCATGACACCGGCTAATCCGATGGCACCCGAGGCGTCACAGATCATTAATTCTTCACCAGTCAATTTACGTTCAACGCCATCTAAGGTTTTGAATAAAGTACCTGCGGGCAAAGAATTCACGATTAATTTACCGCCTTTAATCTCATTCCAATCATAAGCATGCATCGGCTGGCCTACTCCATGGCAAATGAAGTTCGTAATATCCACCACATTATTAATGGGACGCAATCCGATGGCTTGTAAACGTTCTTGTAACCAAGCTGGTGAAGGCGCCACTTGAATACCATCAATCGTGATACCGCAGAAACGATCGCATCCAGTGTCTTTCACTTCCACTGTGATCGGATGTGCGTTGCTTTCAATGACTAAGGCTGGAGAGGGTAATTGAATCGGAAGCCCAGTTACAGCCCGAATATCTCGCGCTACGCCCCAGTGTGAGGCTGCGTCTGCGCGGTTAGGCGTTAGCCCGATTTCTAAGACTAAATCCCCCGCAATGTCAAAAAAGGAGGCAGCCGGAGTTCCGTTCGGAACGTTTGTGTCTAAAACTAAAATACCATCGTGCGATGATCCGATTCCGATTTCATCCTCTGCACATATCATACCTTCCGAAGGCTGTCCGTAGACCTTGCGCTTCTCGATTTTGAATAATTCTTTGCCCTCTTTGTCGTATAATTGGGTGCCAGGGGTTGCCACGATTACTTTTTGGCCTGCTGCTACATTCGCAGCCCCACAAACAATGGTTAAAATTTCGTCCAAACCAGCATCCACCGTAGTTAGGCTTAAGAATTTCTCTTTTACCTCGAATTTCTCACAAGTTAAAACCTCGCCTACCACGAATCCTTTTAATCCACCCGGAATCTTATCATGTTGTTCGATACCTTCCACTTCAAGTCCCGTATTTGTTAATAAAACGTCTAATTCTTCTGGGCTGCCTTGTGCAGGAAGCTTCGAAATATCAATAAAATCACGTAACCAATTAAGGGAAATTTTCATCTGTCTAATTAACGAGTAAGCTTCATTTTGTAATCCACGGAAACCTTTCCTCGCGTGATATCACTTAACTTATTTTTAATGAGGCGTTTTTTTACAGGATTCAAATGATCTGTGAATAAAATGCCTTCGATATGATCATATTCGTGCTGGATAATTCGGGCGGCTAAACTTTCGAAAATGTCTGTTCTTTCTTCACCCTGCTCCGTCCAATAGTGGATTTTAACATATTCTGGGCGATACACTTCTCCGCGAATACCCGGGATAGATAAGCAACCCTCTTCAAAACCCCATTCGTCCCCCGTTTCCTCCAGAACTGTCGGATTGACGAATACCTTTTTGAAACCAACTAATGACTGATCCACATTCTCCTCTTTTTCTCCTTCGTTCATGGGGCGTCCATCCACCACAAATAATCGAATGTCCATACCTATCTGAGGAGCTGCTAAACCGACGCCGCTGGCCGCGTACATAGTTTCGAACATATCTTCTGATAGTTTGATTAAATCGATACTTCCTACTTCAATAGGAGATGCGACTTTTCTTAAAACAGGATCCCCGTAGGGTATAATTGGATAAATCATGTTTGATAACGCAATGCAAACAACAAATTTAGCAGAATTTATCCTTTGTTTTTCGTAATTTGCTTTGATTTTTAACCTAAGTGAGATTAATAAAAAGAATATGAATAGAAACTTCTTTAAGGCACATCCTTGGCATGGCGTTCAAATCGGTGATCAAATGCCTGAATTAGTGACCGCATTTATAGAAATTGTTCCGACGGATACAGTGAAGTACGAGATTGACAAACAAACGGGCTATCTAAAAATCGATCGCCCGCAGAAATTCTCGAACATTGTTCCTGCTTTATATGGCTTTTTGCCACAAACTTATTGTTCTGACGGCATTGCGGAATTAGCTCGCAAGTATTCCGGGAAAGATATTGAAAGAGGGGATGGAGATCCTTTAGATATTTTAGTACTTTCAGAGCGGGCAATTACACATGGAGATATTTTATGTCAGGCGATTCCCATTGGTGGAATTCGCATGATTGATAAGGGGGAGGCGGATGATAAAATTATTGCTGTATTAAAGGATGATCCTATTTATGGCAAATGGAAAGATATTGCAGACGCGCCTAAAGATATCGTTGAACGTTTGAGACATTATTTCTGGACTTATAAAATGTTGCCGGGAGAAATGTCTTCAAGTTCAGTAGATATTGATGATATTTATGGCCGTGAAGTGGCCTTCGAAGTGATTCGTCAGGCAAGAGAAGATTACCGTAAAAACTTTGGTTAGAAACAATTTAAAATCGTTTTATGTGGCAATTTGTTAAGTATTCTTTAGCGACCGTTTTTGGTCTTTTTCTGTTTTCAATCGTCTCCTTGTTGCTTTTAGCAGGGGTAGGCGCAGCGATTGGAAGCTCGGATGAGGTGTTTGACCTAAAAGATAATTCGGTTTTAAGATTGGATTTGAATCGGCCTATTGTAGAAAATGCAACGACGGAGGATAATCCTTTTTCGGCAATTACCGATGTTTATTTTGCTCCCACGGAAAATGTAGGTTTGATTCAAGTTTTGTCTGCCTTAGAGCGGGCAAAAGTGGATCCGAAGATTAAAGGAATCTACTTAGATGCGAGTTTTCCGATGGCGGGTTATGCCCAGCTTTCGGAGATTCGGGAGGCGATTCAGAAGTTCCAAAAGTCGGGTAAATTCGTCTATGCTTACGCAAATTCCTATACGGAGAAAGGCTATTATATCTCTTCTGTGGCGGATAAGACCTATTTAAATCCGAATGGATTGCTGGATTTCAATGGTATTAGCGTTCAATATACGTTCTATAAGAAGGCCTTGGATAAATTAGAAATTGAGCCATTGGTCTTCCGGGTGGGAACGTATAAATCGGCGGTAGAGCCCTTTATTCGCGAAGACATGAGTGAAGAAAATAAGGCGCAGACCTCATCCTTCTTACAATCGATTAATACCTATGTGTTTGATAAAATTGCACGGTCTAAAAATATTCCTGTACGTAAATTAGATATGATTGCGGATAGTCTGCAGGCTTTTGAGCCTTCAAATGC
The DNA here is from genome assembly GCA_945906915.1 of Spirosoma fluviale. Lineage (GTDB taxonomy): Bacteria > Bacteroidota > Bacteroidia > Cytophagales > Spirosomataceae > Aquirufa > Aquirufa fluvialis_D. The sequence continues at coordinate 6,291 of CAMDSI010000007.1, forward strand.
GGAGAAATTAGGGATGGTAAAGCAGGGTTATTGGGATGAATTTGAGGCCTTATTATTGAAGGCTTCTGGTGAGAAGGAGAAGGTAAAATACGTGAGTGTAAATCATTATTTACAGGCCAAAAATCCCATCGAAGAAATAGAAGGAAAAGATCGCATCGCTGTTTTAGTAGCAGAAGGCGAGATTTCAGGTACAAGAGCAAGTGAGGGAAATATTGGTTCGGATGATTTTGTAAAGGAGTTGAAAAAACTTCGGGAGAGTAAATCAGTGAAAGCTATCGTTCTTCGAATCGATTCTCCAGGTGGATCGTCCCTGGCTTCAGATATTATGTGGCGTGAAATTGAATTGACGAAGAAAGTGAAGCCAATTATCTCCTCGATGTCAAACTATGCCGCATCCGGCGGTTATTATATGGCTATGGGAACGGATGTCATTGTAGCTCAGCCTACCACGATAACGGGTTCTATTGGAATTTTTGCTGCTTGGTTCAATGTGGATAATTTCTTGAAAAATACCTTAGGCATTACGCAAGACCATGTGAATACACATGCGAATTCGAATTTTATGACTTCGGCAGGCGCTTTGACAGATTTCCAAAAATCAGTCGTACAGAATTCGGTGAACAAAGGCTACCTTTCTTTTACTACGAAAGCAGCGGCTGGTCGCAAGATGTCTTTACAACGTTTGCAGTCATTAGCTGGTGGACGTGTTTGGACGGGAGCACAGGCGAAGCAAATCGGTTTAGTGGATGAATTAGGGGGATTAGATAAGGCGATAGAAATTGCTGCTTCTAAGGCAAAATTAAAGCCAGGATCTTACAAAGTCGCGATTTTTCCAAAAGCTAAATCATTTGTGGATGAGTTATTAAATTCAGCTACCTCTGAGACATCGATGGCTGATCGTTTATTAGCCAAAAATATCCCTTGGGCCTCTTCCGTTTTAGAGGTAAATCGTTGGAAAAAAAGAGAAGGCTTCTTAGCAATGATGCCTTATTTAATGGAATTTGAATAGAAATAAAGCTTATATGGTACGTAATAATTGGACTCGCGAAGAGGTAGAAAAAATTTATAACCAACCTTTTTTAGACTTGGTTTATCAAGCTGCTACGGTACACCGGGAAAATTTTGACCCGAACGAGGTGCAGATCTCTACTTTATTATCCATCAAAACGGGAGGTTGTCCGGAGGACTGTTCCTATTGTTCTCAAGCCGCTCGTTACCACACGAGCGTAAAGGTGCAAAAATTACTTCCTTACGAAGAGGTAATTCAAGCGGCTAACCGTGCGAAAGATAGCGGAAGTTCTCGTTTTTGTATGGGAGCAGCGTGGCGCGAAGTGCGTGATAACAAAGACTTTGACCGTGTGCTAGATATGGTGAAAGGGGTAAACTCCTTAGGAATGGAAGTTTGCTGCACCTTGGGTATGTTATCAGAGGAGCAAGCACAGAAGTTAAAGGAGGCGGGTTTATACGCATACAATCACAATATCGATACAAGTGAGGAATATTATGAAGATGTTATTTCGACGCGCACCTATGATGATCGTTTAGAGACCTTAGGAAACGTGCGTAAGGCGAATTTATCCGTTTGTTCTGGTGGTATCATCGGAATGGGGGAAAGTGCCGGAGATCGCATGGGCATGTTGTTAACCCTAGCGAATCTTCCCGAGCATCCGGAATCTGTTCCAGTAAATAATTTGGTTCCCGTAGAGGGAACTCCTTTTGAGAATCAAAAGACGGCTTCGGTTTGGGATTTAGTTCGCGTGATCGCAACGGCGAGAATCATGATGCCTAAGTCTGCGGTTCGATTATCTGCCGGTCGTCTAGAATTAAACTACGAAGGCCAGGCGTTCTGTTTTATGGCAGGAGCAAATTCGATTTTCTCTGGGGATGTCTTATTAACAACACCTAATCCGGATACGAAATCAGATGAAGAATTATTCCAAATTTTGAGCATCAAACCGAAGGCAGCCTTCAAAGATGCGCGCAAAGCAGGTATTGAATTTAACCAGATTCCAAGCGCACAGGGGCTAGAGCACACGCATTGATAGAAAATAATAAATGAACGGGCGCTATTTCGAGAGAGGTAGCGCCTTTTTTATAATTGCTTCTGCATGCGGAAGTGTTGGATTTCCCCGAATAAAAGGTAAGATTCCGTAACAATCGTGTAGCCTATAGCTTTGTAAAAAGGCACGGCATTCTCTCTAGCCTCTAATACGATTTCAGTCCAGCCTTTTAGCCTTGCCTTCTCCTCTAAATAAACCATGATGGCTTTTCCGATTCCTTTTCCTTGAGCAGCCGTAGCGATGGCTACGCATCGCACTTGCCCCTGCTTGGCGGCAGATTCATGCATCCTGGCCACTCCTACAACTTCCCCCTCTTCGACAGCAATGGCATGAATGGCTAGGTCTTCGTCTGTGAGTACTTCCGAGCCTAATGGTTGATTCCAGGGCTTTCTGAGCACATGGAAACGCAACCCATAATAGGCTTTCCATTCAGCGTCGGTTTGCGGAGACTTGATTTCCATGGAAGACTAAACTTGTAGGGGATAAAAAATGGCGCCACCCTGCGGGCGGCGCCATAAATATAAATGATTTAGATCTTATTTTGCAAAGTTCACCGCACGCATTTCGCGAATCACTGTTACTTTGATTTGACCTGGATATTGCATCTCTTTCTCGATTTTTTGAGAAATGTCAAATGATAAGTTCGATGCCTTTTCGTCACTCACATTCTCTGAATCGACCATGATACGAAGCTCACGACCCGCTTGGATCGCATAACACTTTTGAACTCCATCGAATGAAGTAGCTAAAGCCTCTAAATCACGCAAACGCTTCATGTAAGACTCCATCATCTCGCGACGTGCGCCCGGACGAGATCCAGAGATCGCATCACACACTTGGATAATAGGGGAAATCATGGAAGTCATTTCGCACTCATCATGGTGAGCTCCGATCGCATTACAAACTTCAGGATGCTCTTTGTATTTCTGAGCTAATTCCATTCCTAACAATGCGTGAGGAAGCTCAGGCTCTTCATGCCAAACTTTACCAATATCGTGCAATAGACCCGCACGTTTCGCTAGCTTCGCATTTAATCCTAATTCCGCTGCCATCGTTGCACAAAGTTTCGCGACTTCGCGAGAGTGCTGCAAGAGGTTTTGGCCATAAGAAGAACGGAAGCGCATGCGACCGATCATCTTAATTAATTCTGGGTGTAAGCCGTGAATGTCTAAGTCAATGACCGTCTTCTCGCCGATCTCGATGATCTCATCGTCGATGTTCTTACGGGTCTTATTCACAACCTCCTCAATACGTGCTGGGTGAATACGTCCATCTTGCACTAAACGGTGCAAAGATAAACGAGCAATCTCACGACGTACTGGATCGAAACCAGAGATGATAATTGCTTCCGGGGTATCATCCACGATAAATTCTACTCCCGTTGCTGCTTCCAGCGCACGGATGTTACGACCCTCGCGACCGATGATTTTACCCTTGATGTCGTCTGATTCGATGTTGAAAACAGAGACGCAGTTTTCGATCGCATGTTCAGCTGCGGTGCGTTGAATCGTTTCGATGACGATTTTTTTCGCCTCTTTCGTAGCCGTCAATTTCGCTTCCTCAATGGCTTGTTTCACTAAAGAACTCGCCTTGCTTTCTGCCTCTGCCTTTAGGGCATCCATGATCTGCTGGCGTGCTTCATCTGCCGAAAGACCGGCAATTTTTTCCAATTGGCTGATCTGGTTGGCTAACATCGCTTCCGTCTCTTCGCGTTTCTTCTCTACGTCTTCAAGCTTCTTGCGGTAGTTATCTTCTTTCGATTGAACGCTTTGTTTAGCTGATTGTAATTCTTGTTCGGCTACGCGTTGTTGTTCCGCTTGCTGCGCTAAAACGCGTTCTTTCTCGCGCAATTTTTGTTCGTTTTCTACAAGGATTCCTTTTTTGTTTTGGGACTCTTCTTCGAATTCAGAACGAAGGCGTAGGAAGTTTTCCTTCGCTTCTAGCATGCGGTCTCTTTTGATGTTTTCTGCAGAGATTTCTGCATTTTTAAGGATGTCTTCCGCTTTGCGTTGGGCATCCCCTTCGATATTTTTATTCACCTTCGAGAAGAATACTTTTCCGGCAAATAGTCCTCCCGCCGCGGCGATGAGGGGTAAAATAAATGTGAATATAGTGGACATATAGAACGAATGTGTGTTTATACATTAGTTCCCTGAAAAATCGAAAAAAAGGAAAATTATACCGTGAACTCTGCCGCAAGAGATAACAATTCATTATTTTCTTCCAGCACGTCGGCTTGGAGTGAATTGTGCTCTGCGTCAAATTTTAAACCACACATGGCCAGATCTAAAGCAACCATTGCCATTACAGCAGCGGGATCTGAGCTATTTGTTTGCTGTTCGTAATAACGAACAAGTTTGTTCACTAATGATGCTGCATTTCTTACGTAAGCCTCCTCTCCTGGACTAACCTTCAAGGCGATACTTTGTATGCCAACGATCAGATTACAAGGGATTTTAGGATTCATGGATTGCGTAATTGGTCAATGCAATGATCTATTTTTGTAATATATTCTTCTAACTTTTGTTTCAACTCAGCGGTGGGAACTGCTGTGTTATCTGTACTAGCTACAATTTTAGCGAAATTATCTGATTTTTTAAAGTTTTTCTCCAATTCTTTTAGCCGTCTTTGTGATTTAGCTAGTTCTTCGGATTTAGTGTGTAGTTTCTGTTGTAAATCATCCAGCTCGGCTTGTTTTTGAACGAGTGTGCCCTGGTATTCTTGCATACGCGCCACCATTCCGCCGATTTTCAGCTTCAGGTTTAAGTATTGCATTTTTAGTTCTGATTTCATTTCAGGGCTAAGCTAGGTCTTCCGTTTTTCCAGGAAAATTCTTTGATGAAAATATAGGCCAAAATACAAATAAATCCGATGTTTTGGCTGATGAGTAAGGGGATTTCTAAATGTGATAAAACGGTGCCAGATTCGATGGCAATAACTCCCAAACTGATGTAAACGATGGCAGCCATCCAGCGGTAGGGTGCGGGATCATATTTTTGGCCCCCTACATAACACAATAAAGTCATAACCATAGCTGATACTAGGAAAGAATAAGCGCAGGCCATGTAGCCATAAACGGGGATAAATAGGATGTTACCTATCAGCGTAACGGCTAGACCTGTCACCGTGATAACCGTACCCATATAGGTTTTATTCGTCTTTTTAAACCAAACCGACTGCGTGTAATACACCCCTAAAAGTAAGTTAGCAAGCAATAAAATGGGTACGACTCCAATGCCTTCCCAATAGATAGGCTGGCGTAAAAATAGGCCTTGAATCCAAAATAAATTCGAACTCACACCCACCCACAAGACGAGGCAAACGATCACGAACCAATGGCTTACGAGAGCTAAATTAGATTGACTATTTTCTGCGGATTTAGAACCTAAGAAGAAAGGTTCTGCCGCATATTTGAAGGCTTGAATAGCTAAACTCATAAATACGGAGAGTTTATAGCAGTTTCCGTAAATACCCAGAGCATCTTCTGATGTTCTACCCGCGTAAAATCCAGCAGGTAAAAATTCTTCCAACAGTAAGCGGTCAAACATCAAGTTAAACATCGCGGCTAAACTCATGAACATGATGGGGAAGGAATAGACCCATAATTTCTTCATTTCCGCTCCGTCCCAAGTCCATTGAAAAGAAGCAAAGGAGGACCGCAACCAATAGAATAGACTCGCATTAGCCAGTAAGTTCGCTAAGAATATATAACCAGCACCGATGCTCGGGAAATACAAATTTTGTAAAAATGCTGGACCCCAATGTTCTTCCTGCATCGGCTTTAATAAGGCCAAAAAGAATAAGTTTAAGCTTATGTTAATAAGTATTGAAATGGTTTTGGCCTTAACGAATAAGGAGATTTTATGCTCTAAACGCAATCGTGCAAAAGGAATCGCCGTCACTGCATCGATAGCCAAAATCAAAGCCAGCCACCGCATGAATTGTCCTTTCCCTTCATAGCCTAGTTGCGCCATTAATGGATCAGCATAAACAAATAATCCCAGGGTAAAGATTCCCGAAGTCAGGATGATGGCCGTTAAAATGATGTTATAATAACGTTCTGGCGCTTCTTTCGCATAACGGAAATAAGCCGTCTCCATACCGTAGGTATAGATAATATTCGCGATGGCCATATAGCCATAGAGCTTGACGTTTACGCCTAATTCAGCGGGTAAAAAAGCGGCTGTGTGGATGAAAACCAATAAAAAATTCAGTGAACGACCTAGGATCGTACTGAATCCATAGGATAGTGTTTCGCCAGCTAATTTTTTAAGAATGGACATGCGTCAATGTTCGGTCAATTCTCAAAGTTACAATTTATTGCTTTTGATAGCCGATGATTTGGTAAAAATGCTCAGAATAACTTTCGCTAATCGGAATGTGGTTCTCTCCTATTTTAATTTTTTGGCTACGAATCGACTCCATTTTGCTTAAGGAAACGATAAATGACTTGTGCACCCTCACAAAATCTGTCGAGGGTAATTTTTCCTCGATGGACTTCATCGTCATGCGACAAACAACGGGGAATTTTTGGGTTCTTAGGTGGATTTTAATGTAGTCTTTCAAGCCCTCGATGTACAAAATATCTTCCAGCATGATCTTCATTAAGGAATAATCTGCATGAATGAATAGGAACTCTAATTTAGGGGCCTCAGCTGTTTTCGTTGTTACTTGTTTGCTTTTAAAGTAGTCTACAGCTTTATGACTGGCCTTTAAAAATCGTTCGAAATTGATAGGTTTCAAAACATAATCGATCACATCTAAATTAAATCCATCGAGCGCATATTGTTGGTAAGCGGTCACGAAAATAACCATGGGCTTTTTCGTTAAACTTTCTAAAAACTGCAAGCCCGTCATGCCCGGCATTTGTATATCAAGGAATAATAAATCGACTGGATTGTTTTCCAAATACTCGACAGCCTCCATTGCATTTCTACAACGTTTTACGAGTTGGAGGAAGGGGACTTTGGAAATATTATCTTCGACTAAGTCCAAAGCCAAACTCTCATCATCCACCGCCATGCATTTTAAAATGGTGCCCGGTATTTCTACTAAACTTTCCTCTGACATATTAAACGTGTTGAATGGTGAGGGTAATTTCAAAATCCGAATCGGACTCTTTCACAATTAAACTATGATTATTCAGATAAAGCAATTCTAGGCGGCGTTTCACATTAGCAAGGCCGATACCTGAGCTCTCGTCTTTAGGTTCATTTGCCGAAGCACCTTTTTTATTTGCAACATGGAAGGTTAATTCTTTCGAGCTGTCCTTCAACTCTATTTCAATCGTCGGATTTTCAATAAAGCCTACGCCGTGTTTGAACGCATTTTCAACGAATGGAATCAGTAGCATAGGCTCAATGCTGCTCGATTTAGGGCCTATTTCATGTTTGAAATTAATAAGAATATCATCGCCAAAACGAATCTTTTGCAAGTCAATATAACTTTCTAAATAGGTCAATTCTTTACTGATGGGAACGATGGAATCATTCGTTTCATAGATCATGTAACGCATTAATTCAGATAGTTTTACCACTACCGGTTCCACCATCTCCGGTTTTCTACGTGATAAGGAAACCACGCTATTCAATACGTTAAACATGAAATGTGGGCTGATTTGTGATCGCAAGAAGGACAGTTCTGATTTCAAACGCTCGTTTTCTTGTTCTTTCGTCCGCTCATCTTCTTTCATGCCATCTGAAATCAATCGATAGGACGTTCCGATCGCCGCATAGAATAAAAGCTGGAAGATCATCCGCATCGTCGCGCCGCGTCTAGGTCCTCCACCTCCACTGCCGCGATTATCAGGGGAAAAGGACTCATAGGCCCAATGGAATATTGCTTCATGGAACCAAAGCATCAATGCGATCGTGCTGATAAGGGTCACTAAATAAATGATAACCCCTTTTGCTCGTAATAATTTAGGGAGTAAAATCTCCGTATTGAGATAAAAGAAGGGGATATTGATGACCGTGAAGCTAGTCATATAGATAATCCAAAAGTAGGAACGGCGAATGTCTTCCGGATTAGTGGAGTTCGAATTAGGCCCTAAAAGTATAGGTAATGCGATTAAGAAAGCCCAAAAAAACAGGTGCAACAAAAAGTTCCTTACTGTAAAGGTTTTATTTTTCATGGGTTTTATACTGCTTTTTACATAACAGAGAATTCAAATTAAGAGAATCTTCCTTATATTTCCATTATAATTTCTACCAGTTTCCTGATTGTGCCGATGAAAAGGCCAAATGATTTTCGGTAGATTTGACTAAACCTACAATTTGCTATGAAGAAATTGCTCTTTTCGATGCTGTGTTCGATGCCCTTTTTTGGAATTGCGCAGCAATCGATTCCATTGACAGACTTGTCTGCCTTCGACCAACCAAGTAAAAATTGGACGATTGAGCAGTCTGCATTTTCGAAATATTCCGATACGCTTTTTCAGGTAAGTCCGGGTAAAGGTGTTATAGTCAATACGCTCAGAGGAGGAAAATACCATCGTACAGATGATTTAAAGTCTACAATGCAGCATGGCGACATTCGTCTTTTAGTGGATTTTATGCTTCCGAAAGGCATGAATTCCGGTATTTACTTACAAGGTCGTTATGAAGTTCAGCTATATGATTCTTGGGGTAAGAAGACCGTCAGGTTCGATGATTGTGCCGGAATTTATGAGCGTTGGGATGATGCACGAGGAAAGGGAAAAGAAGGCTATGAGGGGTATGCTCCGCGTCAAAACGCTAGTAAAGCCCCCGGTTTGTGGCAGACTTTAGAAATTGATTTTCAAGCACCTCGCTTCGATGCGAGTGGCCATAAAATAGCGAATGCCATCTTTAAGAAAGTGATTTTGAATGGCATACTCGTTCAGGAAAACATTGAAGTTTCGGGGATGACTCGTGGTGCGATTTTTGACAAAGAAGCACCCTTTGGCCCTATCCTAATTCAAGGGGATCACGGTCCAGTAGCTTTTAGAAATATTCGATTTGAGACCTATGAGAAACCAACTGCGTCCTTAGGGGAAGTATCCTACGATTATTATACGGGCAAATTCACCGAACCCATTATTCCCACTACGAAACCCGTTACATCAGGGAAAATACCAGCCTTAACCTACCGAGTAATTCCAGCAAATAATGATTTCTTAATTCATTATAAAGCTGAATTAACGATTCCGGAAGATGATAATTATGAGTTCCAAACGTATTGGACAGGTTCAGGTGAATTGAAAGTAGATGGAGTTGTGTTGAATCAAGGAGCGCATTGGTTCAATGAAATGGTGCCTGCTTCCACCTTCTTGAAGGCGGGTAAGCATCAATTGGAAATTATTCATATCAAAGATTTCCCTTGGGGACCTAAAGCTTTAGGTTTACATGTAAAGCGAATCGGCTCTCGTTTAGTTTCGATGCATGATAGAACCTCACTTTTAGATCCGGATGCGGTGGGATTAATCGAAGTGAAGGCAAATGCAGAACCTGTTTTACAACGTTCTTTTGCTTTTCATTTAGGGAAGAAAAAGATGTACATCATTCAAGTAGGGGATCCTGCTGGCGTGCATTATACGTATGATTTGAAGCAAGGAGCGATCTTGCAGGTTTGGCGAGGCAAATTCTTAGATGCCACCCAAATGTGGGATAACCGTGGAGAACCTCAAACCTCAGAACCACTTGGATTAACAGTGGTGCAAGACGGGAAATTCCCCTTAGTCTTAGCTCACCAAGCACAGCCAGATTCGACTGATTTAGTATACAAAGGATATCGCTTAGAAGCTGGTCGTCCCGTATTTTTATACGAATGGCCAGCAGCTAAATTGAGATTAGAAGATCGTATTCAGCCCGCTGGAAATGGTTTAAGTCGCACACTGACTTTAGTGGGAGCGAGTCCGCAAAAGAATGATGTGGAGGCAGTTCTAGCAACGGGTCATCATCTATCGATTTTACAAAACGGCCTTGCTTCACAGCCGGGCAATTTTATAGAATGGAAAGGGGCCGCAGCCGAACTACTTAAAACGGCGTCCGGATCGCAACAAATTCGCGTGCCATTTACGGGGGCGCAACTAACTTATGACTTGATTTGGTAACGATGAAAAAATATACAGCCTTTTTCCTATTGTTTACGCTAGCCCTAGGCGCTTTTGCACAAACAAAACCGACTCCTAAAAAGGAGCAAGATTATTACGAAATCAAAACACTACCAATTCCTAAAGAGATTTATTTAGAGATAGGTGGATTAGCCCCGATGCCGGATGGCCGCTTAGCGGTAAGTACGCGAAGAGGGGAGATTTGGATTGTAGAAAATCCGTACCAAAAATCAAGCCATCAGACGTATTACCGTCGTTTTGCTAGCGGCTTGCATGAGGTATTGGGTTTAGCGTACAAGGATGGCGTTTTTTATTGCTCACAGCGTGGGGAGTTGACGAAGATTTCGGATACCGATCGCGACGGAGTAGCAGATTTGTATGAGCCGGTCTATCAATTCGATATATCCGGGAATTACCACGAATATACCTATGGCCCAGTATTCGATAAGAACGGGGACATGTGGGTGAGTTTGAATTTAGCGTGGGTGGGTTTTGGTGAAGGTAAGTTTGCTAAATGGCGCGGCTGGTTCGTTAAAATCTCTCCAGATGGCAAAATGGAGCCTTTTGCAGGTGGATTGCGTTCTCCAGCTGGTTACAGCTTTAACGATGAAGGCGATCTTTTCTACGGCGAAAACCAGGGGGATTGGGTCGGTTCAGGTCGGGTAACTCACCTTGCTAAGGGAGATTTCGCTGGGAATCCAGGCGGTCTTAAATGGGCCAAAGAACCTAATAGCCCATTGAAACTTAGCTTAGAAGAGATTCAAGATAATGGCTCGCCTATGTTTGAGGCAGCGAAGAAAAATCCGAAGATTAAATTGCCGGCGGTTTGGTTCCCTCATGCGATTATGGGGATTTCCACTTCAGATGTGCTACAAGACACGACGAAAGGCAAGTTCAGTCCTTTCCCGGGTCAATATTTCGTGTCAGATCAGGGGCAATCCAAGGTAATGCGTATGGGTTTAGAGAAAATCAATGGCGTGTATCAAGGATTCGCGATTAATTACCGCGAAGGTTTTCAGTCGGGTATATTAAGAGAACGTTTTGGTCTGGATGGTAGCATGTTCGTGGGAATGACCTCTCGCGGATGGGGAAGTACAGGAAAAGATGATTTCGGTTTACAACGCTTATTTTGGAATGGGATTATGCCTTTTGAGATTGATATGATTAAGGCAAAATCAGATGGTTTCGAATTTAGCTTTACGCAGCCAGTGGATGTGAATTCTGTGAAGAAAGCGGCATCTTATGCGATTCGTTCGTATATCTACAAATACCAACATCAATATGGCAGCCCGATTATTGAGTTAAAAGACTTGAAAATTAAGGGCGTTGAGGTGTCAGCGGATCGCAAGAAGGTGCGTATATCGATTGATGGAATTCGTCAATTTTTCATCCACGAATTTATCTTGAAGGGTGTTCTGAATGAAAAGGGAGATCCCTTATTACACGAAACGGCTTACTATACCTTGAATCAGATTCCGGCTGGGCCCGCTTTAGTAGCTGCGGCACCTCAGGACGAAATCTTCACGAAGGTAACGGAAGTAAGAGTTGTTAAAAACTCGATGGGTTATGAATTAGGCATTGCTGGTTTATTGAAGAAGCACACCTGTTCCGCTTGTCACGCGAAAGACAGCAAATTAATCGGACCTGCCTTCACGGAAATCGCTAAACGCAATTATTCGAATCAGAAGATTTTAGAATTAGTATATAAACCTAATCCACAAAACTGGCCAGACTATGCGACCGAAATGGCACCTATGAGCCATGTGCCTAAGGCAGATGTCTTGAAGATTGCAGGCTGGATTAATGGCCTACGAGAGACAGAAGGTCTCAAGAACCGCGACTAATAAAAAAAGCTCTCTGTTATGAACAGAGAGCTTTTTTTATTAGGTACTTCGAATTATTTTTTCGTAGCTACACTTCCTTGAATGGCTAAAACAATTTGAGACGCCTCACCATTGTTCATCACAGTAACGGTCTTGTTAAAGACTCCTGGACGCCCAGCTGAATTATATGATGCTGTTACTTTACCTGTTTTACCTGGCATAACTGGCTCTCTAGTCCAATCTGGCGTAGTGCAACCACACGAAGGCTTAACGTTAGAAATAACTACGGGTGTTTTTCCTGTATTAGTGAATTCAAAGCTATAAGTAGCTATTGTTCCTTCTGTGATCGTTCCAAAATCATGCTTTTCTTGCTTGAACTTCAAAGCACCTTGTGCATTCGAAGTAAATGCGAAGCCTAAAATTAGAGCAAATAGGGCGATTATTTTTTTCATACTATTTTCATTGGTTTTATATACGTTTCAAATCTATAAACAAAAAAAGATTTCGCCAAGTTTCTTGACCGGATTCTGTTTGGAGGGCGAGGATTTTATTGTATTTTTACGTGTTTAATAAGACCCAGCATTTGAATTCATTTACTTTTTCTAAGCCTAATCTTACGTTCGACCCTATCCGGGTAGTAGAGGACTATCGCCTAGCTGTTATCAGCCGTGCCTGTAGTCTTTTAGTGCGCAAAGAGGTGTTTTCAGGACGGGCGAAATTTGGTATTTATGGGGATGGTAAAGAGTTATGCCAAATCGCTTTAGCTCGATCTATGCGCCCTGGGGACTATGTTTCGGGCTATTATCGGGATCAAACGATAGGTGCAGCTATAGGTGATTTAACTTGGCCTCAGTATTTTGCTCAGCTATACGGACATCCGGATATTCAATTTGATCCACATTCTGGGGGTCGTCAGATGAATAACCACCATGCGACGCGTTGGTTAGATGAGAAGGGTAAATGGGTGGATCAAACCTCTCGTTATAATACCGTGGCAGGTATTTCCTCTACCGCAGGTCAAATACCTCGCGCTTTAGGAATCGCTTATGCCTCGAAAATGTACCGTGAAAGAGCGGATCTTAAAGATCATCAGGCTCTTTTCTCGAAACAAGGCCAAGAAATTTGTTTCACCACGATTGGGGACGCATCCACATCAGAAGGCATGTTTTTTGAGTGTATTAACGCGGCAGGCGTGTTGCAAATACCGATCATTTTCTCTGTTTGGGATGATGGTTATGGTATTTCGGTACCCATCGAATTTCAAACGACAAAATCATCTATTTCGAAGGTTTTAGCTGGATTTCAGCGTAATGAGCAAGAAAAAGGAGTAGAAATAATACAAGTGAAAGCCTGGGATTACCCGGGATTAGTGGCGGCCTATCAGCGCGCGACGGATTTAGCTCGAAAAGACTTTGTTCCTTGCTTAGTCCACGTGATTGAATGTACGCAACCTCAGGGGCACTCTGCCTCCGGTTCACATGAACGGTATAAATCATCTGAGCGATTAGCTTGGGAACAGGAGGCGGATTGCAATGCCTTGTTTCGCGAATGGGTTTTAGCTGAAAATTTTGCTTCAGAAGATCAGTTAAAGGCCATCGATGAGGAGGCCGTTGTATTAGCGAGGAAATACCAAAAAGAGGCTTTTGCTGCTTATATGGCATCGGTTGATGTAGATAAAAAAGGCTTTTTACGTATTGCGAAAAGTCTTTTGGAATCCACTAATGAACCGGGTCTTTTGCAACCCATTCTGGATGAATTAAATGCCTTACCTTATCCTATTTTCAGTGATTTAGTTCGAGCGGGTCGCAAGACTTTGCGGGCGTTCCGTTTTTATCAAGGTCCTGCCGTAAAATTACTCCGTAAATGGTTAGATGACCTGGAGAAAGTAAACCGCAGACGCTTTAGTTCTCACCAAATGAGTGAGTCCGATGAGTCCCCTTTATTAATTAAGGGCGTAAAGCCGACTTATGAAAAAGAGCCGGCTTTGGTCGATGGGAGAGAGATTTTGAACAAAGCATTTGCTCAATTTTTAGAAGATCCACGGGTATTTATCTTGGGCGAGGATGTAGGGAAAATAGGGGATGTAAACCAAACCCTGGCCGGATTACAAGAAATTTATGGACCACTTAAAGTAACGGATACAGGTATTCGCGAAGTGAGTATCGTAGGTCAGGGAATAGGCGCTTCGATGCGCGGTTTGAAGCCGATTGTAGAGATTCAATATTTGGATTATATATTTTACCCGTTCCCGATTTTATCGGATGACTGGGCCTGTTTACATTACCGTACCGCAGGAGGCCAAAAAGCGCCAATGATTGTTCGAACTAGGGGACATCGTTTGGAGGGAATTTGGCATTCTGGTAGTCCTATGGCTGTTTTAATTAATGGTTTACGAGGTGTACATTTCTGTGTGCCACGCAATATGACACAAGCGGCGGGTATGTACCGCACTTTATTGAAAGGGGATGACCCTGGAATTGTGATTGAATGTTTGAATGGATATCGTTTAAAGGAGCCCATGCCCACTAATTTAGATGAGATCGAAGTGCCTTTAGGCGTTACAGAAATTTTGCGAGAAGGAACCGATATTACCGTAGTCACCTATGGTTCTATGTGCCGAATTGTGATGGAGGCGGCGGAGACTTTGGCCGGATTAGGGATTTCGGTGGAAGTGATTGATGCGCAAACTTTATTGCCATTTGATCGCCATCATGGTATTTTAGCGTCGATTCAAAAGACACACCGGGTAATCTTCGCAGATGAAGATATGCCGGGAGGAGCAACGGCCTATATGATGCAGGAAGTTTTGGACAAACAGGGAGCATTTACCTGGTTAGAAAGTCCAGCTGTTTGTATTGCTGCTACTGCTCACCGTCCTGCCTACAGTTCGGATGGGGATTATTTCTCTAAGCCTAATACAGAAAATGTGGTGGATGCGGTCTATGAGATTATGCGCGAATCCGATCCATCGACTTATCCAGCGATCTATTTTTAAGATGAAAGCTTATTTTCAGGCCATTTTAGAGGGAATTCAGAGTATCCGAAAGGGGATGGCTTTGACGTGGAAGCATGCCTGGGCGGCGCGCAAGCAACGCAGCATTCAAAATATCCAAGATCCTGATTATTTTAATCAGCAAGCTGGTATTGTCACACTTCAATACCCGCAACAACAAATGATACCCCCGGTCAACGGCCGCTACCAATTGCATAACGAAATGGATGATTGCATCGTCTGTGATAAATGTGTGAAGGTATGTCCGGTAGATTGCATTGAAATTGATCCGATTAAAGCGACGGGTTTAGTAGGCACCACTTCAGATGGTTCCCCCATCCGTTTATATGCCGCTAAATTTGATATTGACATGTCCAAATGCTGCTTCTGCGGCCTTTGCACCACAGTTTGCCCCACGGAATGTTTGACGATGACCTCGGAATACGATTTTTCGGTCTTTGATGTGAAGGAACATAATTTCGAGTTTGCGAATTTGACTCCCGAGCAGGCAGCTGAAAAGCGTGCTTTATATGAGCAGTTCGTGGCGGAGAAAGATGCCTTGAAGGAAGCTGCAAAAGAAGCAGTGAAAACCGAAGCACCAGCGGAATCAAATGAGGCCGCAAACCCTACACCCGCTTCCAAACCTGCCTTTAAGCCTAGTTTTAAGCCTAGTTTCAAGCCAAAACCTAAACCAGACGCCGAATGAGCCCGCTCGTAATCGCTTTTTTGGTTTTAGCTTTATTGACATGCGGAAGTGCTTTGTCCCTGTTGTGGACGAAAAATCTATTGCACGCTGCATTAGCTATGTTTCTAACCATGCTCGGTTTAGCAGGCCTGTATGTGCTAGCCTATGCGGACGTATTAGCGGTGGCACATCTTTTAGTTTATGTAGGAGGGGTGTTGATCTTGATCTTGTTTGGGATTATGCTAACGAATCAAACAAACCAAACAAATCAAACAAATCAAACAGATACAGCTTCCAGTAAAAATCATTTGATGACGCGGGAGTCGAGTCGCCTATTGCCGATGTCCATCGGTTTATCCTTTTTTCTAGGCCTATTTTGGTTATTCACGAAAGGACCCTGGATGAATAATCTTCCTGTCACTGGCGATTCCAAATTGCGAGAAGTGGGTTTAGGCTTATTGACTGAATATGCTTTTCCTTTCGAATTAGCCGGAGTCTTTTTATTGATTGCCTTAATAGGTGCCACCTTTGTTGCGAAGAACCATGACTGATATACCGGTACTTTATTTCTTGTGGGTATCTGCCTTTCTTTTTGCGACAGGTCTGACGATTTTGCTTTTGAAGAAGAATACGATTTTTGTCTTGATGGGCATTGAGCTGATTTTGAATGCGGCTAATTTAAATTTAGTCGCCTTTTCGAAGAATGATCCTTCGATGCAGGGGCTTTACCTCAGTCTGTTTGTCTTAGTAGTCGGAGTTTGTGAGATGGCGATTGCCTTGGCGATTATTTTGCAAGTATACCGAAACTACCGCGCGATTGATGTCGACCAGTTTACTTCAGAATTCTAGAGGTTTTCTAGTTGCTTTTTGAATTTGAGGGCTTTCATTTTGCCTAGGACTTTGGCCAAATCCTCATCCGACGCCTCCTTCAGCTTCGCCACCGTCCCAAAAGTCTTCAATAATTTCTCCGCCGTCAACTTTCCAATCCCGTCCATCGTCTCTAATTGCGACACAATAAAGTTTTTACTTCGCTTATTTCGATGCGCCGTAATCCCAAACCGGTGCGCCTCATCCCGCAGCTGCTGAATCAATTTTAGCGACTCCGATTTCTTATCTATATATAAGGGTAAACTATCCTCGGGGAAATAAATCTCCTCTAAACGTTTCGCGATACCAATGATTGGTATCTTTCCATACAATCCGATGGCCTTCAGCGCATCGCAGGCAGCGCTTAACTGCCCCTTGCCTCCATCGACGATGATGAGGTCAGGTAATTCGGCCTCTTCTTCTAATAAGCGCGTATATCGGCGGGTAATCACCTCGTACATAGTCGCAAAGTCGTCTGGCCCCTCCACCGTTTTAGGCGTGAAGATGCGGTAATCCTTTTTCGAAGGCAGTGAATTCATGAAACAGACCATCGCGGAGACCGGATTAGTCCCTTGTAAATTCGAGTTATCGAAACATTCGATATGTTTAGGCAAATCTGTGAGTCGCAAATCATTTTTCAATTTGATCATCACACGCATCTTGCGATCCCCTCCACTTTCTTCGGCAGCCTTGCGATCCGCCTTATCTTTACGGAAATACAAGACGTTCTTTAAGGACATGTCTAACAACTTTCGTTTGTCGCCCTGATTCGGCAAGGTATTTTTTACCCCCTCAAATTCGATCGACATGGGGATGTTAGTAATAATCTCTTTGGCCTTACTCTGAAACTGATCTCTTTTTTCCCAAATCAGCATCGTCAACAATTCTGCCTCCTCTTCCTCCAGTTTTTTCTTCACCTCCCAGGTCTGCGATTGCAAAATCGTTCCATTAATGACCTTCATGAAATTAATATAGGCTAAAGACTCATCCGATACGATCGAAAACACATCCACATCATGGATTGAGGGATTCACGACCGTCGACTTCGCTTGAAAGTTTTCCAATAAATGCCATTTCTCTTTCCATTCCTGTGCTTGTTCAAAGGCGTGGCGGGTGGAGGCATCCTGCATTTGGCTTATAAAGAAGCTTTTGGCTTTTTGGTAATTACCCTTTAAAATCTGTGATACCTGATCGATGTACTCCATATAGCGCATTTCCTGCTCTAAACCCTCACAAGGCCCCTTGCAATTGCCAATATGGTATTCCAAACAAACCTTGAATTTCCCCGCCTCAATATTCGATTCCTTCAAATTCAGCGCACACGTCCGCAAAGGATACAGTTGATGCAACATCTCGAGCAGCGCATGCATGAGTTTAGGATTCGCATAAGGGCCAAAAAACGTCCCCAGCGAATGATTAATTCGTCGTTCCGTAATTAAGCGAGGGAAACGCTCCTTTGTCAAACAAATAAAAGGGTAGGTCTTATCATCCCTTAAAAGAATATTATACTTAGGCTGAAACTGCTTGATTAGCGTATTCTCTAGCAGCAGCGCATCGAATTCTGAGTGAACTATCGTGAACTCCAGATTCCGAATTTGCGAAACGAGCCGCCGCGTCTTATTGTCCTTTCCTTTCGTATTGGTGAAATAGCTGCTGACCCTATTTTTTAAATTCTTCGCCTTACCTATATAGATGATGGTACCGCTTTCATCGAAGTAGCGATACACCCCCGGATCTTCGGGCAGGGTAGGAAGGATGATTTTAGGGTCGAAGGATGACATAGTCCAAAATTAAGCAAAAATCTCTTCTTTGTGTTTTTTGTAATTATCTAAGGAGGGCCTTTCTAGATTATGCGCGTGTTATCTACGTATTATGCCTTGGTTACCTACTTCCAAATTCACGACAAAATCGACATATCTGCCGACCAAAGTATCTTTCTCTATTGTAGTACAAACGCAAAATAAGCCCCCTGAGAGCTTATTAAGAGAATACTGCTATTTAAAATAAAAAAAATGAAAAAATAGTACCTAAAAACTTGTGTAGTTTGGAAGTAATAGACATATTTGAAGGTATGTAATAGTATAGCATAGTTGAGACGGGTCATCTATTTCCGATGTTGTTTTCATGTGCTGTTGTATTATTTTAAGATTTGTTTAACGACTAAACCTATTTAAAGTTTTAATTATTTATTCACCTAATCAGAAAGGAGGGCTATTGAACTAGTAAAACGTAAACCCAAAAAATTTAATTTAAAAACTAACTTAATCTTTATTATGAAAAACAATTTTTACCAAAGTCTACGAAGCCTTCTTTTACTAGCGATAGTGATGCTAGGAAGCTTTTCGTCATTTGCCCAAGACCGCAAGGTTTCAGGTAAAGTCTCTGGGACAGATTCTCAGGGAATTCCAGGTGTCAGTATCTTAGTAAAAGGAACTAACACAGGAGCAACTACAGATGTTAATGGTACGTTCTCCGTATCTGTTAAGTCTGGATCAGCTGTTTTAAACATTACAGCTGTAGGCTATAAGTCACAATCTATTACAGTAGGTTCTCAAGCCTCTATTAATGTAACGTTAGCAGAAGATAATTCTCAGTTAGACGAAGTAATCGTAACTGGTTACTCTGTAACTAACAAGAAAGAGTCCACTGCTGCTGCTTCTATCGTTAAAGCGAAGGATTTGCAAATTGCACCTTCAGGTAACGTAGAGCAACAATTACAAGGTCGTGTGGCCGGTGTTACTTTAATCACAAACGGACAACCAGGTACGAACAGTATCATCCGTGTACGTGGTTTCGGTGCATTCGGTGGTAACGAGCCATTGTACGTTGTGGATGGAGTTCCAGTAGGAACAACAGATTTCCTTTCTCCAGATGATATCGAGTCTACTACGGTCCTTAAGGATGCGGCAGCGGCTTCTATCTATGGTGCTCGTGCAGCGAATGGTGTAATTGTTTACACTACTAAGCGTGGTACGCGTAACAAAGGAATTACTATTTCTTATGATGGATTGTACGGTGGTACCGATCCTAACGTAGGTGGTGTAGCTAAAATGTTAACTCCACAAGAGCAAGCTGATTGGACTCACGTGGCTTACCGTAACAATGCGGCGGCTAACGGAACTGCAGTAGGTTATACTCACCCTCAATATGGTACATCTGCGCAAGCAACTTTACCTACGTATTTGCACTTCAACGGTCAAAATGGTGTGAATTCGGGTGATATGGCAGCTGCTCAAGCAGCTTTTGCATCTAATCCATTGAATACGTTTGTTATCAAAACAAATAAAGCAGGAACTAACTGGTACGATGAAATTACTCGTTTCGGTTCTACCATGCGTCATTCATTAGGAATCCAAGGAGGAACTGACAAAGGTCGTTTCTACTTAGGTTTATCTGGACAAGAGCAACAAGGTATCTTACTTGAAAACGATTTCAAGCGTTATTCAGCACGTTTTAACTCTGAATTTGATTTAGGAAAGAAATTGCGTGTGGGTGAAAACATCCAAATGACCTATCGTTCAGTTCGTGGTCAATCAGGAGGTAATAATGGTTTAGGCGTAGCTGCTGACGAGTCAGTTATCTTATCTGCTTACCGTATGCCTACAGCGATTCCAGTTTATGATGAGTTCGGAAGCTTTGCCTCTACAAAGGCTGCAGGTTTTAACAACCCTCGTAACCCAGTTCGTTCAAGGATAAGAAATAACACGAATGATAACAATTATAATGCATCTGCATTTGGTAATGTTTATGTAGAGTATGAGCCAATCAAAGATTTGATTATCAAGTCTTCAATCGGTGGTCAATATTCAGGTTACGCATACAAAGATTATAACTACAGGTACTTAGGGGATTCTGAGCCAGAGGCTTCAGATTCATTCGGTGAAGGATCAGGTTATAACTTTGCCTATACTTTCACTAATACAGCTGCTTACAAATACCAATGGAGAAAACATGGTGTTAAAGCATTAGTAGGTATGGAGGCATTGAATACAGGTGCAGGTCGTCAGATGTCTGGTTCAGGTATCAATCCATTCTCAATGGACTTAGACTTCGTAACTTTATCGTCAGTACAATCTCCAGTAGTTAACTCAGGCTTGTATTCAGGTGTGAATTTCTACTCTCTATTCTCTAAGTTAGATTATAACTTCGATGAGAAGTATTATTTAACTGGAGTTGTTCGTCGTGACGGATCATCTCGTTTCGGTCCTGAGAATCGTTATGGTATCTTCCCTGCAGTATCTGCAGCTTGGAGAGTAACATCTGAGGAGTTTATGAAGGATCTTCCTGCTATCTCTGATTTGAAAATCCGTGGTGGTTGGGGAATTATGGGTAACTCGAATAACGTAGACCCAGCTAACCAGTTCTCTTTATATGCAGCGAACAGAGGTAATTCATTCTATGCGATTGATGGTCAATCATCAGGAGCGAATGAAGGATACTATCGTTCTCGTATTGGTAACCCAGCTGCAAAGTGGGAGACTTCAGAAACATTGAACATTGGTTTTGATGCAACTCTTTTCAATGGTAAGTGGGAAATCGTATTAGATGTTTGGAGAAAAGATACACGTGATCTATTATTCAACGTGCCTCTTCCAGCGGTAGTAGGACCAGCTGCCTCTGCTCCTTCTGTGAACGTGGCGAAGATGCGTAACCAAGGTATTGATTTCCAAATCATTAACCGCGGTAACATCACTTCTGATTTGAAGTATGAATTAACATTCAACAATTCATTCTTGAAAAACGAAATCGTTGCTTTTGCTCCTGGTATCACTAATTTAACAGGTGGTGCATTCCGTGGAATTACGCCAGTTCGTATGGAAGTAGGAAAATCATTATCTTCTTTCTATGGTTACAAAGTAATTGGTTTCTTCAACTCAGCTGCTGAAGTAAGCTCTTCTCCTGCGCAAGATGGTAAAGGCTTAGGTCGTTTCCGTTATGCGGATATCAATGGTGATGGTAAAATCACAACTGATGACCGTACGTTCTTAGGTTCTCCAGTACCAACTTATACAGGTGGTATTAACGTAGGATTGACTTACAAGGATTTTGAATTTGCTACGTATTTATACGCTTCAGTAGGAAACCAAATCTGGAACCAATCTAAGTGGTTTACAGACTTCTTCGGAACGTTTGAAGGATCAGGAAAAGGGGAACGCGCTAAGCAATCATGGACTCCAGCATTAGGAAACAGCGCAGCTGCTCCGATTTGGGAGTCAAATTCTAACATGTCAACTTCGGGTGCTGCTAACTCGTGGTATGTAGAGAATGGTGATTACTTACGTATTCAAAACGTTTCTTTAGGATACAATATTCCTAAAGCGTATACTTCTAAGTTAGGTATCAAGCGTGCGAAGTTTACTGTTTCAGCTAACAACATCTTTACTTTTACTAAGTACCAAGGTTTAGATCCAGGTGTAGGTGGAGCTGCAGATACAGGTTTTGGTATTGATGTGGGTAACTACCCTGTTACACCATCATACAATGCATCTATCAACTTGACTTTCTAAAACATAAAGTCCACGCTGTTAGTTATATATATTAATTAATAAAAAAAAAAATGAAAAATAATCAGATTTTTAAGCGAATAGCTTTAGTGAGTGTGTCAGCTCTTACGTTGACCTTCGCTTGTAAAGATCAGTTTTTAGAAGTTCCGCCTACCGCCTCTTTGGCTCAAGCGCAATTATCTTCTAAAGCTGGTGTAGAAGGCACCTTAATTGGGGCTTATGCACAGTTAGCTGCTAAGGGGTTTACTCGTCTTGCAGCAGGTAATAACTGGGTTTGGGGTTCTATCCGTGGTGGAGAGAACAATAAGGGTACGGATGCGGGTGACTTCACTTCCATCAATCCTATGCAACGTTATGAGGTTCAACCTACGGACGGTGATTTGAACAGCACATGGCAAGCAAAATACGAAGGTGTTGCTCGTTGTAATGCGACGATTAACTTAGCGAATGGTTCGAAAGAATTATCTGCTGCAGATAAGACGCGTATTATTGCTGAAGCACGTTTCTTACGTGGTCACTACTACTTCGAATTGAAGAAGTTATTTAACTCTGTTCCTTATGTTGATGAGACGCAAGATTACGGAAAAGGTATCGAAAAAGTAGCTAACACAGAAGCATTTTGGGATAAGATCGAAGGTGACTTTGCTTATGCATATACTAACTTGCCAGCAACGTCTTCATCTGCAGGTCGTGCGAATAAATGGGCTGCTCAAGCTTATTTAGGAAAAGTGTTATTGTTCCAAGGAAAGTTTGCTGATGCGAAAGCTAAGTTTACTGACGTAATTGCGAATGGTGTAACTACGAATGGTAAGAAATATGGTTTAGTTGCTAAGTTTGCTGAAATCTTCAATGCGGAGAATGACAACAACGAGGAGGCTATATTTGCAATCCAATCGTCTATGAACACAGGTAACGTGAATAACGCGAATGGTTTCGATGACTTGAACTACCCATACAATACGGGTTCTGATGGTCCAGGTAACTGCTGCGGATTCTTCCAACCTTCATTCTCGTTAGCTAATGCTTACCGTACAGTGAATGGTTTGCCTATCTTAACTGAGACGGCTGGAGCTCCAGATTATAACTTACCTGCGAATGCATTGAAGCAAGACTTTCAAATCGCTTCATCTGCTGCGTTTACAGAAGATGCTGGTCCTTTAGATCCACGTATTGACCATACTATCGGTCGTCGTGGTATCCAATACTTAGACTGGATCGAACACCCTGGTAAGAACTGGATTCGTGATCAAACTTATGCAGGTCCTTACTCACCTAAGAAATATGTATACTACAAGCGTCAAGAGAATACATTAACAGATGGTTCTTCTTGGACACGTGGTTATGCAACGATGAACTTCAATATCATTCGTTTTGCTGACGTATTGTTAATGGCTGCTGAGGCTGAAATCGAAGCTGGTTCTTTAAGTACTGCTTTAGGTTATATCAACCAAGTACGTAACCGTGCAGCTAACCCTGCAGGTTTCGTAATGAAAGGTGGTGTGGCAGAAGCTAACTACGTGATCTCACCTTATACAGCATTTGCTGATAAGACAGCTGCTACTAAGGCACTTCGTATGGAGCGTTTATTAGAATTAGCGACTGAAGGTCACCGTTTCTTCGACCTAGTTCGTTGGGGACTTGACGCAACTACGTTAAATGCATATTTAGCGTATGAGTCTAAGTACTTAGTTACGAAGTTTGGTGGAGCAACTTACCAAGCGACGGATAAGTGGTTACCTATTCCTCAAGCTCAAATCGATATCCAAGGTACTTCTATCTTGAAGCAAAACGCAGGATATTAATTTGTTCTAATTTTCTTTAAAAAAGGTGGGATATTAATCCCACCTTTTTTATTTTCGCTTAAGTTTAAAATAACCCTATGAAGTATATTAACGCCTACTTATTTATCGCTTTTTCGTTTCTAGTTTTCTCTTGTAAAAACGCAACCACTTTCGAGCTTTTATCCGGTGATGATACCGGTATTCATTTTTCAAATAAGATCGTGGAGAATGACTCCTTGAGTATTTTGAAGTATGAATACCTCTACAACGGAAGCGGTGTGGGTATGGGAGATTTCAATAATGATGGGCTTTTAGATCTCTTTTTTTCAGGCTCGCAGGCGAATGCTGCTCTGTATTTGAACAAAGGGGAAATGAAGTTTGAAGAGTTAGGTAAAGCGGCTGGTTTAGACACAAAAGATCGCTGGTGTTCTGGCGTGAGTATTGT
>CAMDSI010000008.1 GCA_945906915.1 Spirosoma fluviale
CAATCCTTCGAATACCAAGTGCCTAATATGAACCAATGTAAGGGTTGTCACGAACGATCGGGCGAAATGACGCCCATAGGACCCTCGGTTCGACAATTAAATGACGGTCAACAATTGCAACATTGGGAGACCGCAGGACTACTAAAGGGTTTGCCAAAAGACCACATTCCCGCCCTCGTTAACTATTCAGATGCCAGCGCCTCCCTCGATGATCGGGTGAAAGCCTACTTGGATATTAACTGTGCACATTGCCATAATGCGACCGGTCCGGCGCGTTCGTCTGGACTTTATTTAGAATGGAATTCGAAGGATCGCACGGCTTACGGATTCTTCAAAGCACCGGTGGCGGCAGGTAGAGGATCCGGCAATTTGAGTTATGATATTGTTCCTGGCAAGCCGGAACAGAGTATTTTGCACTACCGTATGGCTTCACGTGACCCCGGTGTTATGATGCCAGAATTAGGCAGACAACTCACTCATCACGAGGGAGTTGAATTAGTCCGCTCTTGGATTCAGTCGATGAACTAATCGATGGATTTGTTCCAAAATCCGATTTTGGAACAAATGATACTAGTTATATAATATCACATTATGGGAATGTTTTTAGATTTGATTGAAACTCTTAAAAATCTAAAAACAAAATGAAAAAACTACTCACTTCCTTGGCCCTAGTCTTGCTCGTATCTGCAGCGACTTTCGCACAAACACGTTACACGATCGTGGCTTATCACAAATTACAACCAGGTAAATCAATCGATGACGCTATTGCAATTGAAAAGCAATGGTTACAACTTCATGATGCACGTAAAGCTGCTGGTGTTATTGAAGGATGGGCCATGTATGTGCCTTATAATAACATGAAATCACCAGGAATCGATTACGATTACATCACGGTAAATTCAGGTCCAGATTTAGACAAATTGCATACTTACCCAATGGAGATATTTGCGAGTATGATAAAAGCAGATCCTACGGGGTATGAAAAGCTAAGTGCGGCTACAGCAAAAACTCAAACTATTCTTCGTCATTCTTTTGGCAAAAAAGTAGTGGGAACAGCTAAATCAACTAATAAAGATCACTTCGTCGTTTTTGATATGATGAAAGTTGCGGATGGCGCAGCATATGAAGCATTTGAACAAAAAGTAGTGAAGGTTCAAGAAGAAAGAGTTGCAGTTGGAAATATCTCAGGCTGGTCTTTCTATAAAACAATTTTTCCAACATCAGACGATGTTGCGTTTAACTACTCAACCGTTCAAAGCTATGATAATTTATCAAAAATCGATCAGGCAATGGATAGCTATTACAAGGCAATCCCAAAGGCTTTAGGAATTTCTCCTGAAGAATTTGTTAAACAAGCATCTGCAAAACGGAGTATTACGTCTACTATGATTACTAAAGTGGCATTATCAACTAAATAATTTAAAACAATGAAAAAAATTATCATGATCATGGCTGTCGCGTCAGCCTTATTTTCTTGCGGTCAAAAGCAAGATTCAGCTGCTTCTTCAACGGAGGCAACTACCGATTCTTTAGGTGGAATGATGACATCTACGGATGCTAAATCGCAAGCCGTTAGAGAACAAATCAAGGCCTATACGGAGAATGATTCGACTAAGTATGGAGTAAGTATTGCAGACAATGTGAAGCTTTATTTCCCTAATGATACGGCCGTAGATGTTCAGGGAAAAGAAGGCTATGTGGCAACTTTTCTAGGACAGCATAAGATGTACGAGAACATCAACGTATCTCGTTTACGCGTAATGACGATTACTTTAGGAAATGGTGAAACATGGACAGATACTTGGGGTGTTTGGTCAGCAAAAGGTCGTGCATCTGGTAAAGTAGTATTCGTTCCGATTCACATTGTGGATCGTTGGGATGGAGACAAAATCGTAGGAGAATACCACTTCTGGGATAATAAAGCCAATGAAAATGAGGCAGCTGCTATGGCAGCCGCAGCAAAAAAATAGTTAAAATTTGTTGAAAAGGGTTTAGAAAAGGGGGCGCTGTTAGTGCCCCCTTTTTCTCATTTTACTGCTTTCTCTAATTCCGCAATCACGAATTTCGACATCTGTAAAAAGGCATAAGTCGCCTTAGGTGCCGTCTCTGGGTTGCTCATTAATTTTCCCAAAACCGAAGGAACAATCTGCCAAGAAACACCATACTTATCTTTCAGCCAACCGCATCTACCAGGCGAACCTCCCGCGACTAAATTTTCCCATAAGAAATCAATTTCTTCCTGGGAATCGACCGTCACCATCATGGAAACACCTTCATTGAAGTTGTGCTGATGCTCCATGGAACTTTCCATTAAGTGGAAAGGCTTACCGTTTAAAGTAAACTGAGAATACTTCACATTCCCCTCTGTGTCATGTTCCCCTTTTTCATACAATGCCTTATGCAGAATTTCAGAATTCGGAAATAGGGACGTATAGAAATCAATCGCTTCGCTAGCCTTTCCATTATTCACTCCATTAAACATCAAATTAGGGGCCAGCTTTGCGTGCGATTCATGGTTTTTCATGATCTGCCAATTCACTCCATATTGATCTGCGCACCAGCCATAAAATGGACTCCACGGATAGGTGTTTAAAGCCATCAGTACCTTTCCATTTTCGGTTAATTTCTCCCAAACCCTTCTGATTTCTTCCTCATTATCTAAATTAACGAAGAAGGATATAGACGGATTAATCGGATAACCTGGTCCGCCATTCAGGTGCATAAAACGTCTATCAAATAGACGGTAATTCACCGCCATTGGATTTTTAGAAAGAGGCTCAAAGCCTGAAAAAGTGCTTTGATAAAATTCTGCGGCCTCTTTTGCATTCTTGTCAAACCAGAGGCAGGTAGCAATTTCGTGTATCATAATGGGATTAAATTTCGATAGAAATTTTGACTTTTCCTCAGAATGGTTACCTTGTAAAACAAAACCCCAAAAACCTTGAGAAAATTCTTCAAAATCCTAGGCTGGACTCTATTGGCCTTTGTCGTTCTTTTATTCGCCGCTGGCAGTCTATTCATCTACAAAGTGAAAAACGGATTTCCAGTTTCTTATGAAACCGAGAAGCCAAGTATTTCGATTCCAGCAGATAAACCAGCGATTCTTTTATTCTCTAAAACGACGGGATTCAGACACGAGGAATCGATCGATGCCTCAAGTTTAGTATTAAGAAGTTTATGCCATAAAAACCCTAGTTGGTATTTATATGAAACGGAAGCAGGAGGCATATTTAATCCGGAACAATTAGCTCAATTTGAAGTGGTGATTTTTGATAATTCAACAGGTCGTGTTTTAGATGATGCGCAGCAAGCGTCTTTAGAGAAATACGTGGAAAATGGCGGAACATTGATGGGAATTCACGGTGCAGGGGATGATTCACATCATTGGGATTGGTATGAAAAGAACTTGTTAGGGGCGAAGTTTTCGCATCATCCGTTAAATCCGCAGTTTCAAAAAGCACAAGTATCCTTGCAGGACACGACTTTTTCACCTGGGTTATCTACGACATTTGAGGGCAACGACGAATGGTATGTTTTCTTGAATCAACCCAAAGATGCCACTATCGTTTACTCCATCGATGGAGATAAGATTTTACCTAGTGGGAATATGTTGTGGATGAAGGATAAGAATTTTGGGATGGGTAAAAATCATCCGGTGGCTTGGTATAAAATGGTAGGAAAAGGGAAGACATTTTATACGTCGATGGGACACTCGAAAGAAGTTTGGGCGAATCCGGATTTTGTTAGTTTAATCGAGGGAGCAATTAAATGGGGATATAAAAAGTAACGGGATCCGGGCAATTTTCCGAATAAAATGGCAGATCTCTTGGAGAACAAACCCCCGGGTAATCCCCTGAATACCCTTGCATATCGCGAATGAGTTGAAAATGCAGGTGTGGTGGCCATCCACCATTTTCACTTGGTTCGCCTAGGTGACAAAGCAGTTGGCCCGCAGCAATGGGCATTCCCACCGACAGCCCTTCCAGATCTTCGATAGCTAAATGACCATATAAACTATAGATTCCCAGAACGGGATGAAATAGAATAATGGTAGGGCCATAATTACCCGAACCAGGGTTGACTTGAAAACTATGCACCACGCCATCCGCCACAGGAAAAACAGGCGTTCCCGCTGCTGCCCAAAAATCAATACCCAAATGAATGTTCCGGAAGTCGGCTGAATCAGTCGCAAAATTCTCATGCGCTTCATAGATGACCCGGTGTTCGAGGTAGCCGCCTACGCCTATTTTGGCCCCTAATTTCTGCTCTATATAAGCGCAAAAAGCCTCAATATTCGAAAATACGGATGGATTCAACTCCTTATTCATAGCGCTCAGATCCAGCGCGATACTGTTCGAGGGTGTCAAAGGCTCAGAAAATAGGCGATGAATCATTCGTGAATTTATTTGCTTAAATTTAGTCAAAGATAAATAATGCGCCTTCTAATTCCCTTCCTTCTTGCCCCATTTTTCCTATTTGCTCAGCAAAAATACGCGTTAACTGGATCTGTTGTGGAAAAGGGAAGTACGGCTATTCCTGGTGCCAGTGTATTTATCGAGGGAACCACCATGGGGACTCAGGCGGATGCAAATGGTCTCTACACGCTAAAAAATATACCGGCAGGACGATACCGTTTGGTTGCTTCGTTAGTGGGATATCTCCCTAAAATGATCTTTATCGAGGTGCCAGGAAAAATCACGGTATACAATTTTACACTAGAGGAAGACAACAAAACACTAGCTGAAGTGCGGGTGGTGGGATCTCAGGACAAGACTTGGGAAAAGCAATTTCGTGCTTTTGAAAGGGGCTTCATCGGTGAAAGTTATGATCGAAAAGAGGTTTACATTACGAATCGTGAGGTAGTGGATTTTACGGAGGATGATGACGCGTTCAATGCAAAAGCATCTAAACCTTTGCAAATCGTGAATAAAACGCTCGGATATAAAGTAACGTATTTTATGGACAACTTTGAGAAGACGAGTAATTTGACTTCTTTCAAAGGCTTAGCTAGTTTTGAAAAGCTTATCCCGGAAGATGCGAAACAAGAGCGCAGGTGGGAGCGGAATAGGGAGGAGGTGTATGAAGGTTCGATAAAGCATTTTTTGAAGGCTTTGGTGGGGAATCGATTAGAAGAGGAGGGCTTTAATGCGTTTTTATTGAAGCCGGAATATTTGAATAATTTGCGGAGGGGCTTGTTTTTTGATCGGAATAATGAAAGGCACGTCGCTTTCAAAGAACCAGATTTAATCGGAGTTGTTTCTGAAGAGGGGTTGACCACAGTGAATTGGAAAATTCCGATGGAGATTGTTTACAACAAAAAGCGCGTCGCAAGGCCCATCTTTGTCGATGCGCCCTATCCCTATACTATTTTGATCCCGAAAGGCCTCATTCAAGTCACCGCAGCCGGCGATCTCATGAATCCTTATTCGGTCGAAATGCGGGGAGAAATGGGCAAAATAGGGATGGCGGATTTGCTACCTTTGGACTTTGACATAGATCAACCTTAGCCCGTTCATCGCCAGGATGTTACGAAACGTCTACTTAGTGGTTTCGCACGAAATATTTTCAGTATTTTTCGTTTAGGAAAAAAATTCAATCTATGCGCTATTATACACTCGTTCTATCCCTCTTTTTATTCAGCTGCAAAGACACCTTAGAATCGGTCGCCACTACGGTCACGACGGATTCATATACCGAAATCAAAAAGGCTTTATCCATTAATCCGACGGCAGTAGAAAATTACGCGGCACAAGGCAAACCTGCCTATGTGAATAAGGATAATACGGCGGCGAATCCGATTACGGATAAAGCGGCGACTTTGGGTCGTGTGCTGTTTTACGATAAAAATTTGAGCATTAATAATACGATTGCTTGTGCGAGTTGCCACAAGCAGGAATTTGCGTTTGGGGATACGGCCACATCAAGTTTAGGAGTGGAAAATGGTCGCACGGAGCGGCATTCGATGCGTTTGATTAATACGCGCTACGCCGTCGAGGCGAAGTTTTTCTGGAATGAGCGCGCGGCCAGTTTAGAAGCGCAAACGACGATGCCCATTGCAGATCATTTAGAGATGGGTTTTAGTGGCCAAACAGGACGCGGCAACATAACCTCTCTCATCACAAAATTGAATGGAATCGGCTATTATAAGGAACTGTTTAAACTTGTGTATGGAGATGCGACCATTACGGAGGCGCGGATGCAAACGGCTTTGGCACAATTCATTAGAAGCATTCAATCCTTCGATTCGAAATACGATATCGGACGGGCTCAAGTGGCAAATGACGGGGCACCTTTCCCTAATTTCACCGCACAAGAAAATGCAGGGAAGAATCTGTTTCTAACTCCGCCTATCTTTAATGGGGCTAGCGAACGAATTGGAGGCGGTTTAGGCTGCAATGCCTGCCACCAAGCCCCGGAGTTTGACATAGATCCGAACTCGAGAAATAATGGCTTCATCGGTGTGATTGGCAGTAATCAAACGGATCTAACGAATACCCGATCTCCCTCTTTACGAGATATTTTGAATGCGGCCGGTATCGCGAACACACCATTCATGCACACAGCAGTACCTGTGACGATTCGCCAGGTGTTGAATCACTATAATTCGATCGCTGCAGCACCGAGAAACACGAACCTAGACCCGCGTTTGAAGCCGAATAATATAGGCCAAAACCTCCAAATGACCCCTGCCGAAACCGATGCTATGGTCGCATTCTTACGCACCTTAACGGGAAAGGATGTCTATACGAACAAGAAATGGGGGAGTCCTTTTCTATAAATAATTGTGTAATATTGTCGGAATAAATACTTCCGATGAAAAAAATCTTACTACTCTTAGCACTGCCTTTATTAGCACAAGCGCAGAAAATCGACAAAATCATTACGCGCGCAGAAACGGAGCGCATCGAAACTTATTTAGCCTCCGATGAACTAGCAGGCAGAAAACCCTTCACGCCGGGAATTGAAAAAGCGGCGAATTTCATCGCAGGCGAATTCGAGAAAGCGGGTTTGCAGAAAACGAAAGACTCCTTTTTGCAGAGTTTTCCCCTGTTTAAATCTCAATTGCAATCGATTTCTGCCATCATCGATGAGAAAGCTATCGAGGGGAAACAAGTGGCTATTATCTCAAAAGAAGCGTCTATTCAACTGGACGAAAAATCGGGATACGAGGTGGTGAGCATAAAGGAGGGAGAGAATTTTGGCCAAAACGCCTACAAAATTATGGCGGCGAAAAAACCAACGATCGCTTTCTTGCACGAAAGCTTTGCGAAATTCATCCCACGCCTTTCTGGCAGAGGCCCGATGAAAGAAAGCCAGGCGACCATCCTATTCGTTATTTCGAATACCGTTCCTTCCACTTTTAAAATTACCGCGGCTCAACAAGTAGAGAAACTTCAATTATCTAACGTCGTGGGCATCTTACCAGGCAAAAGCCGCCTGAACGAATACGTCATTTTCTCCGGCCATTATGACCATTTAGGCATAGGCAAACCGGTACAGGGGGATTCTATCTATAATGGAGCGAACGACGATGCCGCTGGAACGACAGCCGTACTGATGCTGGCTAAATACTATGCTAAAAAACGCGATAATGAGCGCACCTTGATCTTTGCTGCGTTCACGGCGGAGGAAAGCGGAGGCTTTGGTAGTTCCTATTTTTCTAAGCAATTTAACCCAGATCAAGTAATGGCCATGTTTAACCTCGAGATGATCGGGACAGAAAGCAAATGGGGCAAAAACAGTGCGTACATCACCGGTTATGAGAAGTCATCGATGGGCGAAATTTTGAAGAAGAATTTAGCTGGATCGGAGTTCACTTTTTATCCAGATCCGTACCTAGACCAAAACTTGTTTTACCGCTCTGATAACGCCACTTTAGCTGAATTAGGCGTACCAGCACATACCATTTCTACTTCCAAGATGGACAGTGAACCTAATTACCACAAGGCAAGCGACGAAGTTGGAACTTTGGACCTCGACAATATGACCGAAATTATCAAGGCCATCGCGAAGAGTGCGACGAGTATTATTTCAGGAAAGGATACCCCTAGTCGAGTCGATACGACTAAGCTTAAATAAAAAAAGCCGCTCTCTCGAAAGAAGGAGCGGCTTTTTAGTTTAAACCTGATTACTTATTCAAGTTCGGGTTGTTTTGAACTTCTTCGATAGGAATCTTGAAAGTTAAACGTGTATCGTTGTGAGGAACAGGAGTACCTACAAACTTCAAGTGGTTTGATCCACGGTTCGTAGTTCCTTTGTTACGCTTCAATGATAAGTAAGCCTTTCCTTCACCCCATAGCTCAATACGAGTCTGTAAGTAAATCTCATCTTGTAACGCTTTACCTGTTAACGCATCGATATAAGATGCATCAGGAACACGTAGCGCCATGATTGCTTTTAAAGACTTTCTTGCACCTGCTTCGTCCCCTGTTTTAGCACAAGCTTCTGCATTTAACAAGTACATCTCTTCCACACGCATGTAGATATAATCCGCGTCGATTGTTCTTTGACCACCGATTACTCTGTTCGGGTGGTAGAATTTACCGATAGGAGCTAATTTATTAGCTGAGGAGAATTGAGCCTTTCTAATGTCATCAGCTGGGATTAAGTCATAAAGAGCTTTGTCCATACCTTTGATATCACCCGCCCAAGCATATGAGTACGTGAAAAGGTCCATTTGTCCCCACCAAGAGATTAGGTTAAGCTTAGAATCTACTGTGATATCTACACCCCACATCCATTGGCTAGTTGCTAAGGCATTAAAACCACCCGTTGCTTCAGCCGCTGTCATGATTTTAAAGCCACCTTTTGAGATAACGTCAGCTGTTACCGATTTCATTGCTGCGTTATTACCCATCGCACCGTGAACATACGCTAACATACCTGATGCTACCGAAGCGTTAACTTCAGATTTGTTCGAACGAGAAAAATCAGATAATAACGATTGCGCGTCTGTTAAATCTTTCACCATTAACGCATATACATCCGCTGCAGTGCTCTTAGGCAAGTTTGGATCTACGGTGTTTTTGTACAATGGTAAAATCTTCTCAGATGGGTTGTATTCGTTTTGGAAATACTGTGCTAAATAGAAATAACTAAATGCACGCATCGCTTTCGCTTGACCCATATACCAGCGACCAGCTGCCGTTCCTGGGATTGCCTCGCTACCACCTAAACCATCGATTACTGTATTCGCAGCAAAGATAAGGCGGTAGTAGAAACGCCATACTTGGTAATTATCTTGGAATGTATAATCTACCGTTGTTTGGAATTCTGTAATCGTTCTGAACCAGCCATAGATAACCGAAGTTAAAGCCATGTCACCAGAAAGTAAGTCTCCGTACATATCGTAAGACTTATGACCAAAGTCATCGTGTCCGGATGTACCGCCAGTACCAGCGCCATACATCGTTGCATAAATACCTGCTACGTTCGCAGATTGTAAACCAGGATTTAAAGCAGAGGCCTCTGCGATTTGATTCGCTGAAATCAATTCGGTAGGTTCCGTCTGTAAAAATTCTTCTTTACAACTAACCGTTCCTAGAAGAACAGTCGCAAATAAAATTTTATGTAATGTTTTCATCTTTCTATTTCTTTTAAAAAATTAAAACTTAACTCGTAACCCAGCTGTCATAGTAGACAAAGGAGAATAACGATAGGTATCAGATCCTCCCGTTTCAGCCGAACTAGGGTTGAAACCGTCTCTTGCAGAAGCTAAGAATAAATTATCTCCAGATACCCAAAGGTAAACACCTGTAATAGGGCTATTTGTGAAGAATTTGCTCGGAACCTTATAACCGATTTGAAGGTTGTTCAAAGCCAAGAAATCCGACTTAACAATGAAGCGAGTGGATCCAGAACTTACGTTAGCATCTTGTCCAGCAGATAAACGAGGTACGTCAGTTGCCTGACCTCTCTGAGACCATCTTGATAAGATATCTGTATGGAAGTTATTACCTCCAGCAGCACCACCTGAGTTCATTAATCCAGCATAAGCTCCGTCATATGCATAACCACCTAAGCTGTAAAGGAATTGCATATTGATGTCAAAGTTACCTAATCCACCATTTAAGCTAAATGCTCCTCTTACTTTAGGGAATGGCGACTTATTGATAAATTTAGTCGTTCCATCTGCGTAAGCACTTGTACGAGAAACTTTGACAGTTTTCAATGTTTCAGCGGTAGCAGTTGCTTCGAAATCAGCCATTGACTTGATGTTTTCTGAAGTTTGGCGAATATTGTCACCATTTGCATCTGCCCAATATACGTTCCACTCAGAAACACCCGTCTCTGGGTTTACACCTGCATATTCACGTGTGTAAAAATCGAAGATTGAGTGACCTACCGCTCTACCATAAATACCATCGATATCGATGATTTTCTCTTTACCTGTAGCCGGGTCGATTGGTAAACGAAGCATACGGTTCTCGATCATCTCACCATTAATGGTAAAGTCTAAATAGTTGTTCTTCGTTTGTAATAAGTGAGCCGTTATGTCGAATTCAACACCTGTATTACGTAAAGCACCATCGTTAACACGAAGAGATGCATAACCTACTGAAGGTCCTACACGGCGATCGAAGATCAAGTTATCTGTCGTCTTAGTATAGTAATCAATAGCAACGTCTAGGTACTTGCCTAATTTGAATTCAGTTCCTACCTGCATTTGCTTAGAAATCTCCCAAGTTAAATCTGGATTACCCTTTGAAACGAAAGATAAGGAGATGTTTGAATTCAAGTTTTGAACTTGGAATAAGTCATATCCAGGATATAGACCGATACCACCTTGCTCTCCAATTAGACCATAAGAAGCTTTCAATTTTAAATCTTTGATCAATGGAACATTTTCCATGAATGCCTCCTTAGATACTAACCAAGCAGCACCTACTGAACCGAAATCACCCCATTTGTTTTTCAAGAAACGAGACGATCCATCACGTCTTACCGTAGCAGATAAGAAGTATTTTCCATCGTAATCATAGTTTAACTGACCGAAATACGACTCTAATGAGTAGTTGTTCAAATATGACTGTGGAGGGTTAGAGATAACCGCGTTGTTGAATTCAACACCATCCGGCATCACTAACTTGTACATCGAAGCCCACATAAATTTAGTTTCTGTGGCATAGCTTTCGTGTGCTACGAATGCTTCGAAGTTATGTACATTAAACGACTTCTTGTAACGTAATAAGTTTAACAAGTTATAGTTTAAGTTTTCTGTTTTTTGCTTGTAGATATAACCACCTTGACCAGCGTTAGGACCATAGAATGGGTTGTTTTGGTAATCTAAAGAAGCGTTTGAATATTGTAAACCTAATTTGTTCTCTAAAGACAAAGCAGGAGTAATCTGAACATTCAATGAAGTCGCTGCGTTGATATCGTGTGACTTCGTATTACGGATACCTAATTTAGCATCGGCAATTGAGTTCGTTAAGGCACCAAAACCACGTCCAACACCGTAATCGTATTGGTATCCATTGTAATATGGATCACGTACGTATTGTGAAGTAGTGTTATCGTGTAAGAATAACGGATAGATAGGAGGCAAGTTATCTACAAACCAGAATACCGATCCTGAGTCAGATGATTGACCTGGGTTATTTGTTACTCCATAAGAATAACCGATGTTCGTAGTCGAGCTTAACCAAGATTTAGGATTGTGTGTTAAGTTCAAACGAGTAGAATAACGTTTGTAATCTGTGTTTACAGAATAACCGATATCTTCTAATGCTCCATAAGAAGCGAAATAACGTGTTTTGCTATTACCTCCACTGATCTTTAAGTTAGCTTCGTTACGATTGGAATTTTGGAAACCATAATCAGCCCAATTCTCCGGGATATAACGACGTGCTGAACCTGGAACAACTTGTCTTGTAACTGGGTCAATTAATTGAGCCGCAGGAACTGTCCACATGTTGTAATTAGGCATGTTAGCAAACAAGTTAGCGTTTGCATAAGCAGTTGGGTTAGCATTCGCTAAAGCAACACCTCTATTGTACAAGCCTTCCCATGTCAATCCAATGTATTGCTCTGGGGATTTGATCGTGCTATAACGAGGTAATAAGCTCATGTTTTGACCAGACTTTAATTCTAGTTCAATCACAGCCTCACCTGTTCTACTACCTCTTTTCGTGTTGATTACAACCACACCATTCGCTCCACGAGAACCGTAGATCGCTGTTGCAGCCGCATCTTTTAAGATGGTAGTGTTCTCGATATCACCTGGGTTAATCGAGTTGATATTTCCTTCGAAAGGCACACCGTCTAATACGTAAAGTGGACCACGGCTACCATTTACAGTACCGATACCACGAATACGAATAGCCGCTGCAGTACCTGGTTGTCCTGAAGAGTTGATGACAGTCACACCGGCAGCCTCACCCGCTAATCCCTTAGAGATGTTAGAGAAGTTTTTACGCTCGATGTTTTTTGCATCAACCACTTTCGCTGTACCTGTAAACGATTGTTTAGCAGTCGAACTGTATGAAGTGACGATAACTTCATCTAACGTATTGTCAGATGTTAATGCTACTTGAACAGATGAAGTGGCACTAGTAACAGCAACCGTAGATTTAGTATAGCCTACGAAGCTGAATGTTAAAGTTTGGCCATCCGCGGCCGCAATCGAGAACTTTCCAGACTTGTCTGTGTTTGTTCCCGTTTTTGTTCCATTTACGATGACAGTTGCGCCCACTAATGGTTGGCCGTTCTCATCTGCTACCGTACCTGTTACAGTTTTCGTTGCTTTCTGGGCGAACGATACCTGCATCATGAACACTAAGATTAGTGTCAAAAGGCTAGTAATTTTTGTTTTCATAAGCGATGAATTTTTCAAAAATTGTGTTAAAAAATGATTTAATTAATTTGGGTTTTATACTGAAAGCCAAACGTTTATTTGGTTTTCAAACCGAAAAAAAGCGGATTTTGTTTTAAAATCAAAGAAAAAACCAAACTATTTCAACTCATCTACACTGTCTATAAAGTAGCAATGTTCGTGTTTTTGCATTCCAATTTTAGGATAATACCCTTCAGCGGCGGGGGCGGATAGAAGGATTACTTTCGCCCTAGGAATGAACTTTTTTACCTCTATAATCAATTGTTTTCCTATGCCTTGGTGCTGGTAAGCCTCGTCGATAGCGAGGTCAGATAAGTAGCTGGTATAGACAAAATCGGTCATTACGCGTGCCAGACCCACTAATTTGCTTCCATCGTAAGCGCCTACATAGACATTCCCGTGCTGGAACATGAGCTCCATCGCCGCTAAATCTGCTAAAGGACGGCGTAATCCCAAAGTGGATTTTTCGAGAATATCGATGAAATCTTGGGCTGTGATTTTGGGTTGTGTGATATAGGTGATGAGCATCAGAAAATATTTATTATTAATCTCAATTAATTCACAAAAAAAAGTCATTTTTACGTAAAACCTATACAATATGAAAATTAAACACCTAGTAATTATTTGCCTTTTGGCATTGCCTGCATTTCTGCAAGCGCAAAAATTATACACCTATCCGATTGGTGTTCAAGCCTATACTTTCCGCAATCAATTTCCTAAGGATGTAGCGAAGACGCTTGACCTAATTCAGTCCATGGGAATAACGGAAATTGAAGGTCGTGCACAAAAGGGACAAACTACTGAGCAATTCAAGCAAATGTGTTCGGATCGAGGCATTTCTGTTCCATCGACCGGGGTGGATTATAATGAATTAGCAAATCCGGCTGACGCGATCGCTAAAGCGAAAGTGTTAGGTGCTAAATTTGTGATGTGTGCTTGGATTCCGCATAAAGTTCGCGGAGGATTTACTTTAGAAGAAGCAGAAAAGGCCGTAGCTGTATTTAATGAAGCAGGAAAGAAGTTCAAAGAAAATGGTTTGACGCTTTGTTACCATGATCATGGCTATGAGTTCCAGCCTTTTGGCAAAAAGGAAACCCTATTAGATTATATCATCCAAAATACCAATCCGGAATATCTATCTTTTGAAATGGATGTGTTGTGGACGATGCACGGCGGAGGCGCTGATATGCCAGAGAAATTATTGAAGAAATACCCGACACGCTTTAAGTTGATGCACGTAAAAGACTTGCGCAAGGGCGTTGCTGGCGATTTAACTGGTGGAACTCCAGCAGAAAACGATGTTCCAGTAGGAACGGGTCAAGGCAATTGGAAGCAAATCATTAAGCTAGCAAAGAAGAACGGCGTAGAGCATTGCTTCATTGAGGACGAAAGCAATCAAGAGGTGCAATTTGTTCCTTTAAGTATTGCGTATTTGAAGAGCCTTTAGAATTTTATGTTGTAAGCAATATAGGGGATCGCTGATGGACCACCGACACTAGGGGATAAAAACCCGACATCGAAGGCAGAGCGTTCCCCTATTATTCTTGCCCCTACGGATAAAATTCCATTGTAGGCAGTTGTTGAATTTAACAATTGATTATTAGCGTCATAATTATTTGTTGTATTTGAGAATATCCAGTTCTCAGAAATTAGCATGACCTTTTTTGAAATCCGAGTCATGCCAGAAATGGTAAACATGGGGGTGTTAGCGAATTTCCAGTTATAACTTGAAGGTCCCAGCCCACTGTTTTCATTTACAGCACCTAGTCCTGCATTTAATGTCATATTATGTTCCTTCGAGCCATAGGTGAAAGATCCATATACGGTTCCTACACCAAAATTTAAACCCGAGATAAGGGATGTCGCAAAAAGTATACCGCCTCCTGCGTGTACATTTTTTGAAAGTTGGTAGCCTATTTTAGGGGTGATATAAATGGCAAAAGGAACCAGAATACCTGCCCCTAGGGAGAAATGATCCGTTATTCCAGCTTGGAAGGAATTGAGTAGAAACAGGGCGTTTTGATAATATTTGTCCCCTTTTTTCAAAGGAATCGCAGATGGCGCGAAGAAGTAGCGGGATGGCTGAGGATTCGCTAATCTATCTGTCTCCTCTTTCGCGACCATGTTCATCGATTTTATGGTCGACCAGGGAATGGTGACTTTACCTAAATCTGATGTGGCGATTGAAACTTCTGTTTCAGATTTTTGAATTAGTTGGCCGCCGATCGTTTTGCCATTTTTTAATTCTAAACGAACATAGGTGGAATCTTGTGCAATCGCTTTGGCGCTAAAAAAGAGCAGGAACGCAATCAGTAGATTTTTCATAGGATATCCGATATATCTACAAATCTCAACGCTTTATCTCATATATCGTTCTATTAAGCTGATTATTTTTCAATATTGTGCTTTAAATATATATCCAATGATCAATTCAATCGGCCTAAGTTTATTATCATTATCACCTGCAGCATCCTCTAACAACGGTTTATTAACAGCACATTTTGATAATGTGCTAGGTACGTCCCTTGATTTAAAGATCATCGCGTCCACTGAAGCCGCTGCTTCCACTGCAGAATCGAAGGTGTTAGCAGAGATTAATCGCCTAAATGACATTCTTTCCTCCCGTGAATCTTCGGAGTTTAATTTGTGGCGCTCGACTCGCGGAGAATCCATCGAAATTTCTTCCGAATTACGCGAGGTGTTACTGCATTTCGAAGAATGGAATGTAAAAACGGACGGAGCCTTGAATCCCGCGTCGGAGCATATTGCCAAAATGTGGGCATCGGAAATTCCCTCAGCTTCAGACTTAGCGATGGCGGTGAATGAAGT
The DNA here is from genome assembly GCA_945906915.1 of Spirosoma fluviale. GTDB lineage: Bacteria > Bacteroidota > Bacteroidia > Cytophagales > Spirosomataceae > Aquirufa > Aquirufa fluvialis_D. Next base: position 15,665 of record CAMDSI010000008.1, read on the forward strand.
AAATCAGGCGCATTGGTTACTAGACGAAAATGGAGCGACGCGTTTAACGGACACCGAATTGAAATTACACAGCTTTACGAAGTCCTATGTGATGGAGAAAGCAGCCGCAGAGGCGATGAAAGAAGACGGAGTGGCTGGTGTGGTCGTGAATATAGGAGGGGATTTCGTGGTGAAAGGAGACTGGACGGAGAAAATAGGCGTGTCTGATCCGAGAAATGCGGGGGAGAATGCAGAGGTTTTGGGCTATATACAAGTGAATAATCAGGTGGTGGCGACATCGGGCGATTACCGCAGAGGTTCAGATATCGATGGCGTTCATTACTCGCACATCATGGATCCGCGAACGGCGGAACCGGCAGCGGAAGTGATTTCTGCCACAGTGGCTCATGAGGATGCGGTGACAGCTGGGGCTTTGGCGACGGCATTTAATGTGTTAGGTGTGGCCGCTTCGATTGATTTAGCTGCGCAGTATCCTGACGCATCGTATTTAATCGTGGACAAAGAAGGAGCGGAATATAGAAGTGAGAACTGGCCGGCGACGTCTACTGAGAAGTCCGCGATTAGTTTAGTGAATGTCAAAGAGAAGCTTTGGACTGCGGGCCAAAGCTTAGATATCAATTTCGAACTCGCTCGTTTCGAAGGACGCGCGCGTCGTCCGTTTGTGGCGGTTTGGATTGAAGATGAAAATCACAAGCCGGTAAGACGAATCGCGGTTTGGTATAACAAGCCACGGTGGTTGCCAGATTTGCGTTCTTGGTTTGCCGCAAAGAGGGAAGTCGAATTCGATGTGGCTTCGACAACAGGGGCGACACGCGCGGCGGGGCAATATACCTTGGTGTGGGATGGGAAGAACGACGCGGGGGAATATGTACCTTTGGGGAAATATACCGTGTTTATCGAGGCGGCTCGCGAGCACGGAACGTACCAGTTGATTAAGCAAGAAATGAAGTTTGATGGTAAGGCTAAAAGCCAAACCTTAGCCGGTGGCGAGGAAATGACCGCGGCTTCATTAGTCTATAAAGCGAAATAAATGAGAGATTTAGCGACGTGGTCGAGGTGGCTGCACATCTATTTGTCGATGTTCAGTTTCATTATCGTATTGTTCTTTTCGGTGACGGGTTTAACCCTGAACCACGTGGATTGGTTCCCAGAAAGTACGGTGGTTTCAGAACTGAAAGGTTCTGTGAATGCCAAATGGGTTTCGGTAGCTGATACCGCCAAAATCCCTAAACTCGACATCGTCGAACAGCTTCGTGCGAACCACAGTATCAAAGGTCAGCTAAACGATTTTAGAATCGATGAGGAAGAGATTTCGATCTCCTTTCAAGGCCCTGGCTATACAGCCGATTTTTTCGTGAATCGTGCGGATGGGAAATACGAATTGACGGAAACAAAGATGGGTATCATCGCCGTGATCAACGATCTGCACAAGGGGCGCGATACGGGGAAGTCATGGTCTTGGGTCATTGACTTTTCTGCCATCTTTATGATTGTAATCTCGCTAACAGGGTTAATTTTGTTATTATTTTTAAAGAAAAGAAGGGCGAACGGGATGCTTTGGTTAGCAATTGGCGGGATCGTTGCCTGGGTATTTTATTATTTTGTATGATGATCAAAGAGCAAATTTCAAAGCAAAAAGTTCAAAGAGGCAAGTGGGGGCGTTCATTCACCATTTACCATTTACCATTCACCATTCTATTTTTCAGCTCTTTGCTATTTGCCAGCGCTGCTTTCGCGCAAGAAAATCACGCTCCACTTCCGCCACTACCGGTGGAGGCGACATTTGGGAATAATCGATTGCATTTTCAAGCTGTTATAAACCGGCCCATTTCAGCTAATGGGAAATTGAGTTTTTTCAATTTGAGTACCGGTGCGGTAGATTATTCAAATACGGCGTCGGAGACGGAGATGGTGGTGGTAAATAATCTAACCTATTCCCTATTTGGCAATATTAAGCTAACGGGTGGAGCAGAGTGGCATTATAAATTAGGACTAGTTCCTCAGCTCGGTTTGCAGTATTTTAAGGCGAATAGAACTTGGCTTGTTTTGGTTAATCCGAGTATCAATATGCAACCTTCTAAGAGTACAGCCACGATCGGAATTGTGGAATACAAACCGGCGCTTTCTCAGAAAACGCAATTGTATACACGTGCTCAAGTATTGTACATTCAAAGTTTGGAGGATGGGAAGCATGCGCGCAGTGCGATCATGTTGCGAGCGGGTATTACCAAAGGAAAGTTCACGGTCGGCTTAGGAGCTAATTTTGATTATTATGGACCGATGAAGATGGAGAAAGATAATGTAGGCCTGTTCACTCGTTTAGCACTATAATGAAGAAATTACTGTTCCTTTTTTGTTTGAGTTTCTTCGGTTGCAAAACCGTGGAGCCGCTGGATGAGGCGACGACGAATCTGAATCTTTGGAACGAAAAAAAGATTGTTAACTATTCTTTTTCCTTTAAGCGTGTTTGCTATTGTCCCTTAGAATATGTGGGTCCGCATCAAATAGTAGTGCAAAATGGTAAGATTTCCACCGTAAATGGCGCGCCCTATAATGCGGCAGAACGCTACGGGGTTATGTATACGATTCCAGAATTATTACAAGTTATTAAAGCGAATATCGATCGAAAACCGGTTAAAAGTATCTTGAATTTCAATCCAACGTACGGATATCCAACGAGCGTGTTTTTTGACTTTTCGGAAATGATCGCAGACGAGGAAATCGGCTATGAGATTACGAATTTTAAAATCAACTAGGGACAAATCGAGATGGGTAAGGCCTTCTTAGGTGTGGGGCTATAGGCTTTGCAGGTGATACATTCAGCGGTCAGTTGGCTAGCGTCTAATTTGAAAAAGAATTCGTCCCCTTCTTTCAAACTAACAGGTAAGGCGCAGGGATTAGATAAGGCGAACGCATTTTTATAGTTTTTACCTGTGTCTGGATTCTTCCAAATAGATTCCACCTTCGATGTATCAATTGAACCTTCGACTAATTCAATCACATAATTATTGCAAATGCCCTTCAGAGAAAGGCGACCTCTGTAGCAATTATCAGGAAGTACTTCTTGGGATTTACAGGCACCTAAAAGCAGGCAGAAGAGTAATAGTGGTTTCATTCCGCTAAAGTAATCATTGCTTTAATTACCTGTGCGCCGGGCTCGTTAATTTTTGCAAAAATATCAGGAACTTGATTTTTTTCGAAGCGATGACTGATGAATTGATTTGCTTGAATCTTCTCTTTACGGAACAGATCTACTGTTTTATCGATCATAAAAAATGATTTTATCGATCATAAAAGACTATAAAGTGATTGATATATTGTATTTTTGTGATCGATAAAAATAAAAAAATGCCCCCAAAGCCCGTAAATAGAGATTCTGAAATCATTAAATGAGTCGATTAATTTCGCTAATCGCCTCAAAAAATGCTTATATTTGAGGCGATTACACTTCCTAATCGCCTCATCATGTACAACTGGCAACGTGTTTCTTGGCCCCATTTTGAATTCGATACGAATCATATCGAGCCGCAAATCTTTGCATTTATGCAGAAATCAGGCGAATTGAGCGGTAAATTGGCCGCTTTGCCTGTGGAGGATCGGACGGAAATGATGATTCAACTGATGGTTGCGGAGGCATTGAAGACTTCTGCCATTGAGGGCGAATTTTACAGTGAAGTAGATATTATGTCTTCGGTTCGCCGGAATTTGGGTTTAGCGAGTCCGCATTTGCCTAAAAACAAAGATGTCATTGGGCTGAGTGAGATGTTGATGGATGTGCGGAATTCGTTTGCTGAGCCATTGACGGAGGAGCGGCTGAAGCTTTGGCATACAAAATTAATGGGTAATACGCCGCAGATAAATGCGGGCGAATGGCGGACGGACGAAGCGCCCATGCAGATAGTTTCTGGGTCTGTCGCTCGGCCTACCATTCATTACGAGGCTCCACCTTCTTCGCGTGTTCCACCCGAAATGGCGCAATTTTTACAGTGGTTTAACGAGTCCGCTTGGATGGCGCCACCGGTTAAGGCGGCGGTGGCTCACTTATATTTCGAGTCAATTCACCCATTTGAGGATGGCAATGGCCGTATCGGTCGCGCGATCGTTGAGAAAGCGCTTTCGCAGGGTCTTCAATGTCCCTTGCCTTTTAGTATTTCCAAAGCCTTAGAGGCAAACAAAAAGGCCTATTATCAGGCCCTCCAGCAAGCAGAAAAAGGGCTGAACATCACAGAGTGGATTGAGTGGTTTGTGCAAACATTGTTAGAAGCCCAAACCTTTGCAGACAAACTCATCCAGTTTACCATTTCGAAATGGCACTTCTTCGCCGTCTTCGAACACCAACTGAACGAGCGCCAAAACAAAGCCATCAACCGCATGCTAGCAGCCGGCCCCGACTCTTTCCAAGGCGGAATGAATGTCCGCAAATATGTGGGAATAACGGGAGCCTCCCGAGCCACTGCCTCCCGTGATCTTCAAGAGCTAGTTTCAATGCAGGTATTTACGCCAGTGGGAGCGGGGAGATCGGCGAGGTATGAGTTGGTTTTTTAATCAGTATTTTTTGTGCATTTTGCACTTTAATAAGCGTAAGCCTCTAAACAAATTTACATGATACACACGATGCGTTGGTTCGGTCCGAACGATCCGGTTTCCTTGATGGATATTCGTCAAGCCGGATGCACAGGAGTCGTTACCGCATTGCACCAAATTCCGGTGGGGGAAGTTTGGCCTATCGAATCCATTCAAGAACGTATTTCGATGATCGAATCAGGGAATCAGGATTGGACGCCTTTGCATTGGTCAGTTGTCGAATCACTTCCGGTGCATGAGGGGATTAAGAAAGCCTTGCCTTCGCGCGCTGGGTTGATTGAAAATTACAAGACATCATTGCGAAATCTGGCGGCTTGCGGCATCAAAACTGTGTGCTATAATTTTATGCCCGTGCTCGATTGGTCGCGGACAAAATTGAACTTTGAGATGCCCGATGGGGCACGCGCTTTGCGTTTTGTTTGGACGGATTTTGCGGTGTTTGATTTGCATATATTACAGCGCCCTGGAGCCTCGAAAGATTATACACCTGCCGTGCAGGCTGCGGCATCAGCGCGTTTCGCATCAATGTCGAACGAGGAGAAAGCAGAGTTGAAAAATACCGCATTATTAGGTCTTCCCGGCTCAGAGGAGGCCTTTCACTTAGAGAATTTCCAAAGTCTACTAGACGAATACAAAGACATTTCTGCGGATCAATTGCGCGAAAACTTGCACTATTTTGTGCGTTCGATTGCGCCTTTGGCACAAGAATTAGGGATTAATTTATGCATCCATCCGGATGATCCTCCTTTCCCTTTATTAGGCTTACCACGCGTGGTGAGTACAGAAACGGATTTAGCAGCATTGATGGCGGCTACTCCAGAACGCGCGAACGGGATTACGTTCTGCACCGGTTCGTTAGGGGTGAGAGCGGATAATGATTTGCCAGGGATGGTTCGTCGCTTCGCAGATCGCATTCATTTCTTGCATTTGCGGACTACTTTTAGAGAACAGAATGACCCATTGATTTTCCACGAGGCGCCTCACTTAACAGGTGATGTGGATATGTTCGAGGTAGTGAAAGAGGTGGTAGAAGAAGAAAAAAGAAGAGGTGGAGAACAGATTCCGATGCGCCCAGATCACGGTCACCAAATGTTAGATGATTTGAGTAAGAAAACCTATCCAGGCTATTCGGCGATCGGAAGATTGCGCGGTTTGGCAGAAATACGTGGACTCGAATTAGCGATTCGCTCCACTTTAAATTAGATAAAAAAGATGCAACAACCATTCTCATTGCAAGGGCGCGTGGCGCTCATCACGGGCGGCGGAACCGGAATCGGATTCGATATCGCGAAATGCTTTTTAGCGTCCGGCGCCACGGTCGTGATCACGGGTCGCCGCGAAGAGGTGCTGAAGGAGGCGGTTGCGAACTTAGGTTCTGGGGCACATTATTCGGTGAATGATGTTTCTGATTTGAGCTTGACAGCTCAGCTCGTAACGGGTCTCGTAGCGAAACATGGCGCCATCGATATCCTCGTAAACAACGCGGGCATCAACATGAAACGCCCGGCCGTTGAAGTTTCGGATGACGATTTTGCGAACATTATTAATGTGAATTTGAACGCCGTTTTCTCTCTGACGCGGGAGGTGGGGAAACACATGTTAGAAAGAGGAAAAGGATCCATCATCATGATCTCTTCGATGGCGGCTTATTACGGAATCGATCGAGTGGCGGCTTATGCGTCATCTAAAACGGGTATCTATGGTTTAGTGAGAGTGCTTGCATCTGAGTGGTCTGGCAAAGGCGTTCGCGTGAACGCGATTGCCCCTGGATTTATCGAAACGGCAATGAGTAGAACGGCGATGAATTCAGATCCGGATCGCAAACACAAGGCGATGGATCGCACGCCGATGGGCTATTTTGGGAAACCAGAAGACATCGGATGGGCTGCGGTTTACTTAGCCTCAGATGCTGCTAATTACGTAACAGGCGTCTCAATCCCGGTTGACGGCGGGAATTCAATCGGATTCTAATGAAAGGAAATTACCGCTGGGTGGTGGTCGCCCTCTTGTTTTTTGCGACGACGATTAACTATTTAGATCGCCAGGTGATCGGCTTGTTGAAGCCCACGCTGGAGAAGGAATTGAACTGGTCGGAGACGGATTATAGTTTCATCGTGATGTGTTTCACCGCGTCATATGCAATCGGATTGTTGGCTTTTGGGAAGGTGATAGATAAGATAGGTTCTAAAATGGGTTATGCCATCTCCATCGTCATTTGGTCGTTCGCGGCGATGGCGCATGCTTTGGCAAAAACGACGTTTGGGTTCGGCGCGGCACGCGCCGCTTTAGGAGCCGGCGAAGCGGGGAATTTTCCGGCGGCGATCAAGACCGTGGCTGAGTGGTTTCCGAAAAGAGAACGCGCCTTAGCGACTGGTATTTTTAATTCCGGCGCAAACATCGGAGCCATGGTCGCGCCCATTATGGTGCCTTGGATTTTAGGAGCGTATGGTTGGGAGGAAGCCTTCCTCATAACAGGAGCGATTGGATTTATTTGGTTGATTTTATGGTGGGTATTTTATGAAATTCCTTCGAAGCATACTTCTGTCACGAAAGAAGAATTAGCGCATATTCAGTCGGAGGATGAGACGACCGACGTGAAGCCCATCGCCTGGAGCAAACTTTTTGGTTACCGCCAAACTTGGGTCTTCATCGTAGGCAAGTTCTTCACGGATCCCATTTGGTGGTTTTTCTTGTTTTGGTTACCGTCGTATTTCTCCACGACCTTCGCATTAGACTTGAAAAAACCGAGTTTGCACTTAGCGGTTCTATTTACTTGCACCTCTATCGGGAGTATTGGCGGAGGCTATATTTCAGGCTGGTTAATGAAGAAAGGCTGGCCGGTGTACAAGGCGCGCAAGTATTCAATGTTCTTCTTTGCGCTTTGTGCGGTGCCCATTATTGGGGCGCGCTGGGCGACGGATATTTGGCAGGCGGTATTCTTAATTTCCATCGCGGCATCCGCGCACCAGGCTTGGTCTGCGAACATTTTTACGACCGTGTCTGATATGTTTCCCAAACATGCCGTTTCCTCTGTCGTGGGGATAGGTGGTTTGGCTGGTTCGCTGGGCGGTGTTATTTTTCCGTTTATCATCGGAGTGGTGTTGGACGCGTACAAGGCAGAGAATGCATTATCTGAAGGATATAATCTTATATTTGCAACATGTGGCTGCGCGTATTTGTTTGCGTGGCTACTCATTCATTTCATCTCGCCTAAAATGGCGGCGGTTAAATCGTAAGACTATGAAAAAATTACTATTTGCTCTATTCGCTTTTGCTTCAAGCGCCTATGCGCAGGATGAGCACCATCCTCTAGAAGGAGCGTGGGATTTAAACGTATCCATGGAAAACCGCAATGGCGGAGTTTCTACCGCACCCTCTTGGTTAGAAGTGCGTCACTCAGGTCTTAAAACGCTTACCGGACGTTTTGTGGGAGATGGCGGTTCTGCTAGACCTATTTCAGAAGTCTTTTTTAAGGACGGACACATCTCCTTTAAAATTCCACCACAATGGGATAAGTTTGATCCCTATATGTCCTTTGAGGGAGATCTAAAAGACGGGAAATTGTCTGGAACGATTGTAAAACCAAACGGTAAAGCGATGGCCTTTACGGGCGTTCGCGCTCCCTCTTTATGGAGAGGTGCGGAACCGGTTTGGGACAAACCAATCACCTTATTTAATGGAAAAGATTTAACAGGATGGAAAGCTTTAGGGCCTAAGAACCAGTGGATCGTAGAAAATGGGTCATTGAAAAGTCCAGAATCCGGTGCCAATATTTGTACGGATCAAAAATTTAACGACTTCAAATTACATATCGAATTCCGTTTGCCTCCGGGAAGTAATAGCGGCGTGTATTTACGCGGACGCTATGAGGCTCAAGTAGAAGATAGTTACGGAAAAGCGCCATATAGCATCTATTTAGGCGGCATTTATGGCTTTATCGATCCACTTTTCCAAGCCGCAAAATCGGCTGGCGAGTGGCAAACCTATGACATTACTTTAGTGGGTCGCAAGGTTTCAGTGACTTTAAATGGCCAAAAAGTCATCATCGAACAAAACATCCCCGGCATCACAGGCGGCGCAATGGACAGCGATGAAGCAGCTCCAGGTCCCATCATGATGCAAGGCGACCACGGTCCAGTGGAATATAGAAATATCGTATTGACTCCAGCGAAATAATGAAAAAGAGTTTTTTAACAGAGGATTGGACGGTTGTCCTTTTGGGATTTATCATCATCGGAGTTGCCCTATTGGGGGTTAAAATTCCATCCCCTTCTTTCGGCTGGGAAACGACTAGTGACTTAACAGAAAAAGTGCTCACGGCGGGCAACTTGATCAAGCTGGGTCAGATCTTCCTTTTCACTTATGTGATCGCCATTCTCGCGGCAAGCGTTTTAGGGAAAAGTGTCGCAGGTACTGCCAAAGGTTTCCCCATTGTTTTCGTACTTACCTCGCTGGCTTTAGTGCTAGCGGGCAATGCCTTCTTGAAAAATTGGAATCTGGAAGCGGTGATTTTCAGCTTGACTATCGGGTTGGTCTTGAGTAATTTCTTCACGCTTCCGGCGTGGTTAACGGAATCACTTTCGACGGAATTGTTCGTGAAAATCGGTTTGATCTTATTAGGTACGAGCGTGATTTTTGGCGACATATTGAAGGCCGGTTCACTCGGTTTGATTCAAGCCTTGGTGGTGGTTATTTCGGTTTGGTACTTCGCTTTTTGGATCTCCAAAAAAATGGGAATCGACGAAGAGTTCGCCATCATGATTTCCAGTGCGGTATCGATTTGCGGCGTTTCAGCAGCGATTGCGACGTCTGGAGCCATTAAAGGGGATTCGAAAAAGTTATCTTATGTGATCTCGATTGTGTTGATTACTGCCATTCCGATGATTGTCTTTCTGCCATTTATTGCGCAGGCTTTGGGTCTTTCGCAGGCGGTTACGGGTGCTTGGTTAGGCGGAACGATTGATACGACGGGAGCGGTAATTGCGTCCGGAACGATGGTGGGGGAGGAGGCTTTGAAGATTTCCACAATTGTTAAATTCTCCCAAAACGTTCTTTTAGGTTTCGCCGCTTTCGCGATTTCTATTTACTGGACAATGACAAATAACCAGTCGTCAACAGTGAAGGAAGCCAAGCCAACTGGCGCCGTGATCTGGGAGCGCTTCCCTAAATTCGTCTTGGGTTTCATCGCCGCATCGCTGCTTTTTTCCTTCGTGATTTCCCCGGATAAAATCGATGAAGTTAAGGGAGGTTTCAAGGCTTTGCAAGGACTTTGGTTTGCCTTGGCATTTACGAGCATCGGTTTGGAAACCAAATTTTCAGACCTGTTCTCGAAGGAAGGAAAGAAGCCATTATATGCTTTCTTAATCGCCCAGTTATTTAATGTGTTTGTGACACTGGCGGTGGCTTATGTACTATTTAACTAGTTTTTTAACATTGATTAGTCTGGCTGTTTTCAGTCAGGCTAAAATCCCTGTTTGCCACGTTCCTACCCCCACGCGGCTAAAACAACTTAGCAGCCCTAAGCCTAAACCGACCTTGAAATCCTATCAGGGGATGAAGCGAATTCCTGCTGGAATCTATGCCATGGGGTCGCATGATGCACAGGGTCGTGTGGATGAATATCCGGTACATCATGTTCATGTTAATGCTTTTTGGATGGATGAAACCGAGGTGACGAATGCGGCGTTTGCTGCTTTTGTCAAAGCCACAGGCTACATCACGACCGCAGAAAAAGCGATTGATTGGTCCGAATTAGCTAAGCAAGTTCCTGCCGGTACTCCTAAACCAGCCGATTCGCTTTTAGCCCCCAGTTCTTTGGTCTTTGTTCCCACAATAGGTCCAGTTAGTTTGACTGATTATAGCCAATGGTGGACGTTTAAGCGTGGAGCTGATTGGAAACATCCGGAAGGTCCAGGGTCAACTAGTATAGGTCGCGAAACCCATCCAGTAGTCCATGTTTCGTGGGAAGATGCCGCCGCTTATGCTCGTTGGGCAGGAAAAAGATTGCCTACAGAAGCCGAATGGGAGTGGGCTACTCGCGGTGGTTTAAAGAATAAAATCTACCCTTGGGGGGATGAGTCGGTGAATAAAGCCCCCTATAAAGCGAATAGTTTTCAAGGCCATTTTCCATACGAAGATCAAGCACTCGACGGTTATAAAACCACCACCGCACCCGTAAAATCTTTTCCTCCGAATGGGTACGGATTGTATGATACCGCCGGAAATGTGTGGGAGTGGTGTTTGGATTGGTACCGCCCTACGTATTATAAAAAGAGTCCCGTTTTTAATCCCAAAGGTCCATCTTCCAGCTATGATCCCGATGAGCCGGGAGTCCCTAAACGCGTCATGCGCGGCGGATCTTTTCTCTGTAATGACGGCTATTGTTCCAGCTACCGCAGCTCCGCTCGGATGAAGTCAAGTCCAGATTCTGGCTTGCAGCATACGGGTTTTCGCTGTGTAAAAGATTAAAAGAATATAAAGTCTATGGTTTTTATAGAATAAGATTTTATATTTGCCAAATGAAGTATGTGTTTTTCTTTTTGGCCCCACTTTTTACTCTTTCTGCACAGTCCACTATTGAGCATCAATCCCAAATTTGGTACGGATATTATGTGTCCTATCCCATAAACAATCAATGGTATGTTCAAGGCGAAGTGCACACCCGTCATTTTGTAGATCCTTTAATACATCACCAAAATGCATTTCGGGCACATGTGCATCGGACAATTGGAGATAGATGGGATTTTTCCGCTGGAACGGCACTTTTTTTGAATACCCCTAATGATCCGCGTTCGACGAATAGATTAACTATTCCTGAATACCGACCGCACGTAGATATCGCATACAGGCATAATTGGCATTCGATTCGGATTGATCACCGCTTTCGATCGGAGATGCGCTTTAACCGAGAAACGAATGTGAGCCGCACCGAACTTTTGGATGCCGTTAGCTTCAATAATTACCGTCTTCGCTACCGAATTCAGGCTTTAGTCCCCTTGTTTAAATCCATACAGGGTAAAGTGAATACAGAAATTTTATTGAATGCTGGGCAAGAAAACCCAGCAAATACGTTAGACCAACATCGGATATTTGCTGGTTTAAGTATTCCTCTGCGGGATAATTTAACGGTTGATGTGGGTTATTTACATGCCTTTCAGCAACGTCCAAATTTGAATTATTATGACCGAAGTATTTTGAGCATTATGGTATATCACCGGCTTTAATAAATCTTCACCACCACTCTTCTATACCTTGTCAATGCCGGGGAACCTGTATCGGTTCCTTCCACCACGACGTGATAGGTATCTCCTTTTTTTGCGTTTGCTGGAATCTGTATTTTTACCGTTGCGTTTTCTAGTGTCGCGTCCGCTTTCCCAGATCCTGCTTCTGAATAAGGCCAAACCTTCAGCTTCACCGCGTTCCCATCCGGGTCTCTCGAGGTTACATTCAGCGTTAGTTTCTCACCCGCTTTCGCGCTCACATTCATCCCTTCTTTCACTGTAATTTGCGGCGCGTGATTTGCATCCTTATATGATTTCACACACCAATCTGCGCGGGCCGCGAAGTCCTCTTGTGCAGCGATTAACCAACGGGTTTGGGAATAAGAAATATCTAATTTTCCCGTCTCTGGATTAAAATCAGCGGCCTTTTCGTTGTCCTCAAATCGATAGGGATTTCCCTCCGCTGCCACAAATCTTCCGCCCCATCCACCAAAGGAAGGATGGTTCAGATTGTTCAATCCCACATCCACCAGATGTAAGAAAGCAGGAGAATCTCCCTCCGAAATGAAGTCATAAGGACTAAAAGATCCCCATTGCGCAT